>NZ_JBSGDD010000051.1:0-53585 GCF_053602195.1 Kitasatospora sp. NPDC004531
TTCCTTCGAGCGGCCTTCCGACCAGCCCTCCGGGCGCTTCGTTCTTTCGTGTTTCCAGCTTATCAGATGTTTTCCGCTCCGTTTTCCGGAGTTTCAATCCGACTTGCTGTTCGTCTTCCCGGCCTGACGGCCCGTCCGACGTTTCAAACTCTAGCCGATCCTCGCTCCGAAAAGCGAATCCGCCGCAATCTCCGAAAACACGCACAGCAAATACGAACGGAGACGCGAAAAGGACGCGACCCGTCACGGATCAACTGAGTGGTTCTCAAGGGATTGGCCGCCCCGGGACCGTCCGCGTAGACACGTGTCCGGTGCTCCCTGCCGAGCGACTAGTCAACACTACGCCGATCGGTGGACGGGTGCAAACGCGTCTGCCGGGACGACCCAGTCGCAGGCCGCCCGGGTGCTCTCCACGTATGCGGCGTTGGGCCGGTCGTTGCTGTCGATGCGTCGGCGGGCGGTCGCGTGGTCCTGGCCGCCGGCGGTGTGGCGGGCGAGCAGGCGGGTGTCCCGGGCGGTGTGGTCGGCGTCGACGTACCAGAGTTCGCGCAGCAGGGCGCGGGCGTCGGTCCAGGGGGCGGCTGACGACGCGAGGTAGTTGCCTTCGGTGACGACCAGGCGGGTGCGGGGGCGGATCAGGTGGCGGGCGGCGACGGGCTCGTCCAGCGTGCGGTCGAAGTCGGGCACGTAGATGTCGTGGAAGCGGTCGGCGGCGACGCGCTGCACGAGGGCGAGGTAGCCGAGGGCGTCGAAGGTCTCGGGGGCGCCCTTGCGGGGTCGCAGGTCGAGGCGGTCGAGCTGGGTGTTGGAGAGGTGGAAGCCGTCCAGTGGGAGGTAGGCGGCGGTGTCGGGGCCCTCGTGCTGGTTGATCCGGTCGATCAGGAGGCGGGCGAGGGTGGACTTTCCGGCGGCGGGCGGGCCGGCCAGGCCGAGGAGCACCCGGCCGGTTCCGCTGCCGGGGCCGCGGAGCAGGCCGAACGCGCGGGCCACTGCGGCCGAGGCGGACGTCCGCTCGTCGGCGGGTCGGGTGGTGGGAGTGTCCGTGACGGGTGCGCCTTCGACGTGCATGGTCGGCACCCTACGCATCGGCGGCGGCGGTGAGAACGGGTGCGTCGAGGGTGAGCGTGGCCGCGTCGGCGTCCAGCGTGGCGGCGACGCCGAGCGGAACGGTGAGCGAGGACGGGGCGTGGCCGAAGCCGAGCTCCCAGACGACCGGGACGCCCAGGTCGCCGAAGTGGTCGAGCATCACGGCGCGGACGCCGTCGAGCGGGCCGCACAGCTCCCAGGAACCGAGCACCACTCCCGCCACACCTTCCAGGGCTCCGCTCCGTCGCAGTTGGGTGAGGATGCGATCGAGTTGGTAGGGCTGCTCGTTGACGTCCTCAAGGATCAGCAGGCCGCCCGCGAAGGACGGACGGGCGCCGGGGGTGCCGCGGTCGGCGGCGAGCAGCGAGGCGCAGCCGCCCATCAGTACGCCGTGGGCGCGTCCGGGCAGCAGGGTCGCGGCGGCGGGGCCGGCGAGGACGGTGGTGCCGGCCGGTTCGAAGAGGGTGCGGCGCAGGTGCTCGGCGGTCGGGGCGTCGGTGCTGAAGACGCCGGCGCCGGGCATCGGACCGTAGAGAGTGGGGACGCCGAGCTGCTGGGCGACGGCTTCGTGCAGGACGGTGATGTCGCTGAACCCGATCAGGAGCTTCGGCGGGACGGCCCGCATCGCGTCCCAGTCGAGCAGGTCGACCATCCGGTGCGCGCCGAAGCCGCCGCGCACGCAGAGGACGGCGGCGATGTCGGGGTCGAGCCAGGCGGCCTGCAGGTCGGCGGCACGGTGGGCGTCGGCGCCGGCGAGGTGCGGCAGCGTGGGGTGGGTGTCGTGGACGTGCGGGAGGATGGTCACCTCCAGACCCCAGGACCGGAGTATCTCCGTCCCCCGGCCGAGCTGTGCGGGGTCGACCGCGCCGCTGGGGGCGACGAGGGCGACGCGGTCACCGGGACGGAGCGGGCGCAGCGACATCGGCTGACTCCTTCGTGGTGGGGAGTGCGAGCGGGACGACCGGCAGTGGGGCGCGGCGTGCGGGCCGGCGGATGGTCTGCCTGCTGACGGTATCCCCCGGCCGTGAACTCTCCATCCCGGCCGGGGGACGCGTGCGGTGCCTCGGGGTCAGAAGGTGCCCATCGCGCTGCGGACCTCGGTGAGGGTGCGGTCGGCGATGGCGTTGGCACGGGCGTTGCCGGTGTGCAGGACGTCGCGCAGCAGTGCGCGGTCGGCGGCCAGTTCGGCGCGGCGGGTGCGCAGGGGGCGGAGGTACTCGTTGACGGCCTCGGTGGCGGTGCGCTTGAGTCGGGCGGCTCCGCCGGAGCCGATCTCCTCGGCCACGGCGTGCGGGTCACGGCCCTGGCAGAGGGCGATCAGCGTCACCAGGTTGGAGACGCCCGGGCGGTTCTGGGGGTCGTAGCTGATGTGCCGGTCGTTGTCGGTGACGGCACCGCGCAGCAGTCGGGCGGTCTCGTCCTCATCGGCGCCGAGGGTGATGGCGTTGCCCCGGCTCTTGCTCATCTTGCCGCCGTCGGTGCCGAGGAGCAGCGGGGCCTCGGAGAGCAGGGCCTGGGGTTCGGGGAACAGCGGGGTGTAGCGGTCGTTGAAGCGGCGGGCGATGGTGCGGGTGGTTTCCAGGTGCGGCAGTTGGTCCTGGCCGACGGGGACCAGGTCTGCCTTGCAGAACAGCAGGTCGGCGGCCTGGTGGACGGGGTAGGTGAACATCAGCCCGCTGACGGCGGCCTGCCGGGAGTGGGCGATCTCGTCCTTGACGGTGGGGTTGCGGGAGAGTTCGGCGACGCTGATCAGGCTGAGGAACGGCAGCATCAGCTGGTTGAGCGCGGGGACGGCGCTGTGCGTGAAGATCGTGGTCCGGTCCGGGTCGACGCCGGCGGCCAGGTAGTCGAGGACCAGGTTCTCGGCGTGCTCGGCGATCCGTTCGGCCCGGTCGCGGTCGGTGATCACCTGGTAGTCGGCGATCACGATCATCAATTCGATTCCCCGGGACTGGAGTTGGACCCTGTTCCGGAGGGTGCCGAAGTAGTGGCCGAGGTGCAGTGGGCCGGTCGGGCGGTCACCGGTGAGGATGCGGTGGTGGCCGTCGGCGCTGGCGGCGATCAGCGGGTTGGCGGTGCCGGGCGCGGTGTCTGCGGGGGCGGTCATGGCGGGAGTTCTCCTCGGTTGCGGTGGTGACCGCCCGCCGGGACGGGCCCGGGTCCGTCGGAGATGATCGCGCCGGGGCCGCCCGTACGGACGGCCCTGGAGTCATGCGTGGGGATCGGCCGTCCTAGGACGGCCACCAGCACTGGCATGACATGAGAGACATGCGCTCACCATAACGCGGCGGCCCGGACCGACGAACGGATTTCCCGCCCGGAGCGCGGGGAACCGCCAGGCTGTGTACCCACGTCCCTTGGCCCGGCACGCACTGTTGGTGCAGGATCGGGCGAGCCGAGAATCCGGAGGGTGTGCAGCCATGACCTCGCTCGACCAGAACGCGCCGAACCGGCCGGACGCGGACGCCAATCACCCTGCGGCGAGCGCGAGTTCGACGGCCCCCGGCACCGGGGTCGGCCGAGGGCGCGACTCGGCGCCGTCCGGCTCGGATCCGAGCGGATGCTCGGACGCCGATGCGGACGGACACAGAGCCCCGGGCGGGCGCGGCGACTCCCCTGCCGAGCGCTTGGTGGCGAGTGGGGCGATGGGCACTCCTGGGTCTGTGAGCTGGTCGGCCGGGGGCTGGGGCGCGGGCGCGATGGCGGGACGCGTGCGGCCGCCACGTCGGCCGACGCCTTCGCGACGCCTGAGCCAGGTACGGGCCGTTCCGCCCGCACCGGCACCGTTCGGTGGCACGTCGGCGAACGGGCCGGTCGCCGACGGGGCGGAGAGCACGCCGGCCGTCCCCGTGGGCGTGCCGATGGGTGTGCTGATCGGCGGGTCGCCCGCGCTGATCGACAGTGCCGGCCCCGGCGTGGCCCGGGTCGCGGAGCGCCGGGTGGCCGCCCAGTTGCTGCGGTTCGGCCCCGGGACCTGCCAGGTGGTGCTGCCGGAGTGGCGGCCGGCCATCGCGGTGTCGGTCCCCACCGAGCAGTTGCAGCGCTCGACCGGAATGAACCCGGAGGAACTGCGCTCCGCCCTGCTGTCGGTGGTGATCAACCCGGAGGCGGTGCACGACCGCGAACTGGGGCTGCGCGACTGGCAGGCCGAAGTCCCGGCGGCTCGCGGACGCCGGAGGGGTCGGCGTCAGGTCCGCTGATCGGGCTCGCTCAGCGTCGGTGACGGTCACGCCTGTGCTTGCGGGCACCGGGGCGGGTACGGCCGCACGTGCGGGCGCGGATTCGGGCGGCCTGGACGGGCGGCTCCTCTCTCTGCTGGTTGCCGGGTTCGGCGCGGCCTGGGTGTACGGCCGGCCGAGATCGCCGTCAACTAAGCGGTTCTACTGGGCTGTTGGGCACGTAGCCGAGGTGGACGGGGACGATGGGGCCGGGCTCCGCGGCGCGGAGCCGGTCGAGCAGGGCCGGCAGGTTCGGTGGCCAGAGCGGATCGGCGTCCGGCGCGGCCAGTTCGGCGGGCGTCCACCAACGCCACCCGAGGATGCCGTCGGTGCGGTGGACCGCTGCCACGTCTCCGGGTTCACGGCGCGGGCCGCGGGCCAGGAAGATGTGCTCGTGCTGGCGCACCGGTGTGCCGTGCCAGGTGAAGTCGTGCTCCCAGGTGCAGAGGAGGTCGCCGGGCCGGAGGTCGGTCCAGCCGGTTTCCTCGCGCAACTCGCGGAGCGCGCCCTCGGCAGGCGTCTCACCTGGCTCCAGCCCGCCGCCCGGAGCGTTCCAGTGCACCCCTGTCTCGGAGTTGTCCGACCGGAACAGGAACACCTCGCCCTCCGGCGAGAGCACCACCGTTCGCGCCGCTCGACGGGGTAGCCGTTCACCTTTGGACTTCCGACGCCCTGTGATCCATCGCACACGGGAAGCCTGGCAGCGCAACCGCCCGACTGTCGATCGGGTTTTCGGTCACCGCAACGGGCCCTTCGCCGGCGCGCGGCGCAGAATGCCTGGTCAACGCCCGGTCAAGGACGGCCCATCCACCGATCGGTGGACCTAATCTGAGCCCCATGGTCGACCCCACCGTCATCCTTCCCTCCGACCCGCTGCTCCCCCGTCGGACGGACCCGCACTTCGCCTGGGAGGCCGGACTGGTCCGGGCGGCCGGAGGCAGCCCGGCGCTGCTCGATCACGACGCCCTGCTGGCCGGCAACATCGAGGCCGCCGTCCGACGCGTCCCCGCCGGGTCGGGGCCGCTCTGGTACCGGGGCTGGATGATCCCCGTCGCCCGGTACGCCGCGCTGGCCGAGGCCCTGACCGACCGGGGCTGCGCGCTGCTGACCGGGCCGGGCGAGTACGCCACCGCCCATGAACTGCCCGGCTGGTACCGGACGTTCGAGCCCCTGACGCCCGCCAGCCGTTGGCTCCCCGGCACTTCCTGGGACCGCCCCGCGCTGGCGGCGGCCGCCGCCGAACTGGGCGGCCGCGGCCCCGCGGTGGTGAAGGACTACGTCAAGTCCCGCAAGCACGAATGGCACGAGGCCTGCTACGTGCCGGAGTTGGCCGATCTCGACGCACTGGAGGGCGTGGCGGCGCGCTTCACCGAGCTGCAGGGCGAGTTCCTCGCGGGCGGGCTGGTGCTTCGCCGCTTCGAGTCCTTCGCGCGGACGGCGGACGGCCGGGCGGAGGAGGCCAGGGTCTGGTGGCTGGACGGCGAGCCCGTGCTGATCGGGCCGCACCCCGACTGCCCGGCGAGCCGGGTCGAGCCCGACCTGTCCGCCGTCCGCCCGCTGGTGCGGGAGCTGGGGTGCCGCTTCGTCACCACCGACCTGGCGCGACTGGCCGAGGGCGGCGGTGCCGACGGCGGTTGGCGGGTGGTGGAGGTCGGTGACGGCCAGGTCAGTGAGTTGCCGTCCGGGGTGGACGCCGAGGCGCTGTTCCGGGCGCTGCTGGACGCCGCACGCCCCGGCCGGGCCTGAGCGGTCGGCTTCGGTGCCGACCAACGCCCCGGGCTCGGCGGTGTGTCTGGCCCGGGGCGCCGCCGGATGATCAGCCGGCGACCGGGGCCGGGTGCCCCTCCGCGATGAAGGCGTTCCACAGCTTGGCGTAGGCGCCGTCGCGGTCGAGGAGCTCGGCGTGGGTGCCGTCCTCCACTATTCGTCCGTGGTCGAGGACGATGACCCGGTCGGCGCGTTCGGCGGTGGTGAGCCGGTGCGCGATGACCAGGGTGGTGCGTCCGCCGCTGAGCCGGTCGGCGGCGTGGTTGACGGCTGCTTCGGTGGCGAGGTCGAGGGCGGCGGTGGCCTCGTCGAGGAGCAGGATGTCGGGGTCGACCAGTTCGGCCCGGGCGAGGGCGATGAGTTGGCGCTGGCCTGCGGAGAGGTTGCGGCCTCGGGCGGCGACGGTGTGCTGGTAGCCGCCGGTCAGGCGAGTGATCATGTCGTGCGCGCCGACCGCCTTGGCCGCGGCTTCGACCTCGGCGTCGCTCGCCCCCGGGCGGCCGTACGCGATGGCGTCACGGACCGTCCCGGCGAACAGGTAGGCCTCCTGCGGGACAACGCCCAGCCGATGCCGGTAGCCCTCCAGGTCGTAGCTGGTCAGGTCGGTGCCGTCGACCCGCAGGGTGCCGCCGGTGGCGTCGTAGAACCGGGCGACCAGCTTGACCAGGGTGGACTTGCCGGCCCCGGTCTCCCCGACCAGTGCGACGGTCTGACCTGCCGGTATGTGCAGGTCGATGCCGGACAGCACGTCCCGATTGCCCTCGCCTCCGCCGTTGTAGGCGAAGCTCACGTCCTCGAAGGCGATCTCGCCCCGCAGCGCCCCGACCGGAACGGGCTGTTCGGCCTGGGGGGTGCTGGTGGGGGTGCGCAGGAGCTCGCGGATGCGGCCGAGGCCGACGGCCGCCTGCTGGTAGCCGTCGAAGATCTGCGAGAGCTGGTTGACCGGTGCGAAGAACAGGTCGATGTACAGCAGGTAGGCGACCAGGGCGCCGATGGTCAGCGTGCCGTGGTCGACCCGCGAGGCGCCCGCGATCAGGACCAGCGCGGAGGCGACGCTGGACAGGAACTGCACGAACGGGAAGTACAGCGAGATGTACAGCTGGGCCTTGACCCGGGCGTGCCGGTAGGCGAGGCCGCGTTCCACGAACCGGTCGGCGTTGGCGTCCTGGCGGCGGAAGGCCTGGACGATCCGCATGCCGGCGACGTTCTCCTGCAGATCGGCGTTGACGGTGCTGATCAGGTCGCGGGAAATCTGGTACTGCTGGGCGGACTTCTTGCGGAACACCAGGGTGGCGACGACCAGCAACGGCAGCACCGTGAGCACCACCAGGGCGAGGCCGGGGTCGATCACGACGAGGGCCACGAAGATGCCGAAGAAGGTGAACAGGCTGACCACCGCGGTGACCACGCCGGTCTGCAGGAACGAGGATATGGAGTCCACGTCCGTCGTCATGCGGGTCATGATCCGGCCGCTCAGCTCGCGCTCGTAGTAGTCGAGGCCGAGGCGGTTGAGGTGGGCGAAGATCTTCAGCCGCAGGGTGTAGAGGACGCGCTCGCCGGTGCGCCCGGAGATCATGCTCTCCGTCGCCTGCACCAGCCAGTCGAGCAGGACGACGGCGAGTGCCAGCAGAGCGGCGACCGCGACGCCGCCGATGGCGGCCTTGCTGACACCGTCGTCGATGCCCTTCCGGATCAGCACCGGCAGGGTCAGGCCGGCCGCGGTGTCCAGGGCGACCAGCAGCAGCGCGAGCAGCAGCGGGCGGCGGAACGGGACGAGCAGCCGGGCCAGGCTGAACTTGGGATCCGCCGTCTCGGCCTGCACCACCGGGATGTCCGGGGTGTCGACCGCGGGCGGCAGGGCGGCCACCTTGGCGAGCAGCTCGGCGTCGGCCGCGGGCTTCTCGGCGACCGGCGCGGCGTCGCCCTGCTTCTCGGGCGCCTCGTCCTGCACCGGCTCGGCAGCGGGGGCGGCCAGGGCGTCCGGGTCGGTGATCAGCGACCGGTAGCGCGGACATCGGGCGGTGAGTTCCTCGTGGGTGCCGATGTCGATCAGCCGGCCGGCGTCCAGGACGGCGATGCGGTCGGCGAGTTGCAGGGTGGAGCGGCGGTGCGCGATCAGCAGGGTGGTGCGGCCGGCCATCACGCTGTCCAGGGCGTCGTGGATCTCCGCCTCGATCTGCGGGTCGACCGCGGAGGTCGCGTCGTCCAGCAGCAGCACGCGCGGGTCGGTGAGGATGGCCCGGGCCAGGGCGATGCGCTGGCGCTGGCCACCGGAGAGGGTCAGGCCCTGCTCGCCGACCTTGGTGTCGTAGCCGTCCGGGAGCTCCCGGATGAAGCCGTCGGCCTGGGCGATCCGGGCGGCGGCAAGGATCTGCTCCTCGGTGGCCTCCGGGTGGCCGTAGGCGATGTTGGTGCGGACGGTGTCGGAGAACAGGAAGCTCTCCTCGGGCACGATGCCGATGGCGGCGCGCACCGAGTCGAGGGTGGCCTCGCGGAGGTCCTGCCCGAACAGTCGGACGCTGCCGGATGTGGGGTCGTAGAAGCGGGGCACCAGCTGGGCGACGGTCGACTTCCCGGAGCCGGACGCGCCGACCAGGGCCAGCGTCTCTCCCGGTGCGATCCGCAGGCTGAGGCCGTCCAGCACCGGAACGCCGTCGGGGACGCTGCCCGGCACGGGGTGCTCCTCCTCCCGGTAGTGGAACCCGACCTTGTCGAGCTCCAGCGCGGGCGTCCCGGCCGGGGCCGCGTCCGGGTCGAGCGGCCGCGCGCCGGGTGCGTCGGCGACCAGCGGGCGCTGGTCGATCAGCTCCACGACCCGTTCGACGCCGGCGCGGGTCTGCTGGGCGACGGTGATCACCACGGCGAGCATCCGGACCGGGCCGGTCATCTGCGCCAGGTAGGTGGAGAAGGCGACGAAGGTACCGAGGGTGACATCACCCCGGACGGCCAGCCAGCCGCCTGCCGCGAGCACCGCGACCTGCCCGAGCGCGGGGACGGCCTGCATCGCCGGGGTGTAGCGCGCGTTCAGCCGGATCGAGCGGAGCCGGGCGGCGAACAGTTCGCGCGAGGCCCGCTCCAGCTTGCCGCGCTCCTGGGACTCCTGGCCGAAGCCCTTGACCACCCGGACGCCGCCGACCGCGGCATCCACCACGCCGGCGACCGCGGCGGCCTGCTGCTGGGCGGCCCAGGTGGCGGGGAAGAGGCGCTTGCGGCTGAGTGTGGACAGCCACCACAGGGCCGGCGTCATCACCAGTGCGATCAGGGTGAGCGGCACCGACAGCCAGAGCATGACCACCATCGACATGCCGAACATCAGGGCGTAGCCCGTCATCATCGGAATCATCGCCAGCAGCCCGCTGACCAGCTGCAGGTCGGAGGTGGCGCGGCCGACCACCTGGCCGGTGTCCAGCCGGTCCTGGCGGTGCCCGTCGAGCCTGGTCAGCGAGCGGAACAGGTCGGCTCGCATGTCGTGCTGGACGTCCAGCGCCAGCTGCCCGCCGTAGTAGCGGCGGACCTGGGTGCACAGGAACACCGCGGCGGCCGCGACCAGCAGCAGCACCGCCCACGGGGTGAGCGGGCGGCGGTGCGTGCTGATCACGTCGTCGATGATCAGCTTGGTGATGAGCGGGACGGTGGCGGTGATCGCCATGCCGACGAGCGACGCACCGAAGGACAGCAACAGGTTGCGACGGTAGCGCCAGCAGTAGCCGCCGAGCCGGCGGAGCCAGCCTTGCTCTGGGAAACCATGAGTCTCGGGCATATTTAGTGATGCTAACCATTCGGCCGGATGAGCGTCCATCGAATTCGACAGGCGCATAGGAGGCTGAACGACCCGGGGCCGAGCTTCCTTCCCATCTACAGCCTGCCCGCGGCACGCGGTGGTGCGCCTCCTACGGTCGGCTGCATCCGGGTCGTCCGATCGTCCTAGGCGGGGGTGCGGCCAGCCTCCGGCCAGGCCCTGGACCTGTCGGTAAATCCGCAGGTCAACCGGCCGAGCGGGGCTCCACGGCCGAGGCGGCGGCTGCCACGAACGCACCCTGGGCCAGCGCGCGCAGCAGCGCGGCCATGGCTTCGCGGGTCAAACCGGTCCGCTCGGCGGCGAGGTCCGCCGGAGCGGCCTGCGGCGCGGCGCTGTGCGGGGTGGAGTTCAGCAGGCCGAAGACCGCGTGCACGGCGGCCCGGGCGACCGGCTCCGCCTCGGCCGCGGCCAGCGCGGCGAAGGCCTCGCGCACCACCGTGACCCACAGCTCGACGTATCCGCGCTGCAGCCGACGGACCCGGCGGCGGTCCTCCTCCTTCAGGTGGAGCAGCTCGCGGTCGTGCAGGATGATCAAGTCCCGGTCGTCCAGGGCGAAGTCGATGTGCCCGTCGATCAGGGAGTCCAGCGCGGCCTGCGGCCCGGCGGCCGCACCGACCCGGCGACGCCCCTCCTCCAGCAGGCGCTCGCTGATGCCCACCAGCAGGTCGGCGAGCATCGCGTCCTTGCCCGCGAAGTGCCGATAGAGGCCCGGTCCGCTGATGCCGACCGCCTTGCCGATCTCGTCCACGCCGACGCCGAGGAAGCCGCGGGCGGCGAACAGCCTGGCGGCCTCCTTCCGGATCTGGTCACGGCGTGGGAGCACGGGGGCGGCAGGGCGGTTGGGCATGCTGCCCATCGTAGACAGTCGGGTTATCGCTGGTTAACCTGGCGGCAGAGTTAACGCTCATTAACACGGGCTGGCCGGCTCGCCCTTCGGCCTGCCCGGATCCGAATCCGAGGGCAAGGGAGCTCTTGGGATGGTCCCCTCTTCGGCACCGACCTCATCGTGGTCTCCGACTTCGCCGCACCACGCCGCCATGCCGCCGGCGCCGCTGTTCGACGCGGCTGCCGCACCGGCGCCCCGGCTGGAGAGCGCCGTCGACCCGGCCTCCCCCGCCGGGCTCGCCAACGCCCAGGCCCACCGGGCCCTGGTCGCCGAACTGCGCCAGAAGCTCGCGGCAGCCGCCCTCGGCGGCGGCGAGAAGGCGCGGGCCCGGCACACCGCTCGCGGCAAACTCCTGCCCCGGGACCGGGTGGACACCCTGCTCGACCCCGGCTCGCCCTTCCTTGAGCTGGCCCCCCTGGCGGCCGACGGCCTGTACGACGGGGCCGCCCCCGCCGCCGGTGTCATCGCCGGCATCGGACGGGTCGCCGGTCGCGAGGTCCTGGTGGTGGCGAACGACGCCACCGTCAAGGGCGGCACCTACTACCCGATGACGGTGAAGAAGCACCTGCGTGCGCAGGAGGTGGCCCTGGAGAACCGGCTGCCCTGCATCTACCTGGTCGACTCCGGCGGCGCCTTCCTGCCGATGCAGGACGAGGTGTTCCCGGACCGCGACCACTTCGGCCGGATCTTCTACAACCAGGCACGCCTGTCCGCCGCCGGGATCCCGCAGATCGCGGCGGTGCTCGGCTCGTGCACCGCCGGCGGCGCCTACGTTCCGGCGATGAGCGACGAGGCGGTGATCGTCCGCAACCAGGGCACCATCTTCCTCGGCGGCCCGCCGCTGGTGAAGGCCGCCACCGGCGAGGTGGTGACCGCCGAGGAACTCGGCGGCGGCGACCTGCACTCGCGCACCTCCGGCGTGACGGACCACCTGGCCGAGGACGACGCGCACGCACTCTCCATCGTCCGCACCATCGTGGCCGGGCTCGGCCCGCGCGCCGCCAAGCCCTGGCCCCTCGCTCCGGTCGAGCCGCCCGCGGTCGACCCGGCCGGACTGTACGGCGCGGTGCCGGTGGACCCGCGCACCCCTTATGACGTGCGCGAGGTGATCGCCCGCCTGGTCGACGGCAGCCGCTTCGCCGAGTTCAAGGCCGAGTACGGCAGCACGCTGGTGACCGGCTTCGCCCGCATTCACGGGCATCCGGTCGGCATCGTCGCCAACAACGGTGTGCTGTTCGCCGAGTCCGCGCTCAAGGGAGCGCACTTCATCGAGTTGTGCGACCAGCGGGGCATCCCCCTCCTCTTCCTGCAGAACATCACGGGCTTCATGGTGGGCCGCCAGTACGAGGCCGGAGGCATCGCCAAGCACGGCGCCAAGATGGTCAACGCGGTGGCCTGCACCCGGGTACCGAAGCTGACGGTGGTGATCGGCGGCTCGTACGGCGCGGGCAACTACTCGATGTGCGGCCGGGCCTACTCTCCTCGCTTCCTGTGGATGTGGCCGAACGCGAAGATCTCCGTCATGGGCGGGGAGCAGGCGGCCTCCGTGCTCGCCACGGTTCGGCGCGACCAGTTCGAGGCCCGGGGCGAGGACTGGCCGGCCGAGGCCGAGGACGAGTTCAAGCGCCCGGTCCGCGAGCAGTACGAGCGCCAGGGCAACGCCTACTACGCCACGGCCCGGCTGTGGGACGACGGCGTGATCGACCCCATGCAGACCCGCACCGTGCTCGGCCTGGCGCTCACCGCCTGCGCCAACGCCCCGCTCGCCGAACCCCGCCCGTTCGGGGTCTTCCGAATGTGACGCCCTGCCGGAGGGCCGAGCCAATGGCCGGTCACCGCTTCTGATGCATCGTCAACTCGCTCACCCGTTCTTCTCGCAACGGAGGCACACCTCCATGTTCGACACCGTGCTCGTCGCCAACCGCGGCGAGATCGCGCTGCGGGTGATCCGCACCCTGCGACGGCTGGGCGTGCGCTCGGTCGCCGTGCACAGCGACGCGGACGCGGACGCCCCGCATGTCCGGGCCGCGGATCTGGCCGTCCGCCTCGGGCCCGCCGACCGGAGCGACAGCTCGGCCGCCGAGACCTATCTGCGGAGCGACCTGATCCTCGACGCCGCCCGCCGGACCGGCGCGCAGGCCGTCCACCCCGGCTACGGGTTCCTCGCCGAGAACCCCGCCTTCGCCGAGGCCTGCACGCAGGCCGGGCTGGTCTTCATCGGCCCACCGCCGGCTGCGGTGGAGCTGATGGGCGACAAGATCAACGCCAAGGAGGCCGTCCGGGCCGCCGGGGTGCCCGTCGTCCCCGGAAGCGAGGACGGCGCGCCCAGCGACGAGCAGCTGATCGAGGCGGCGGCCCGAATCGGCTACCCGGTGCTGCTCAAGCCCTCGGCCGGCGGCGGCGGCAAGGGCATGCGCCTGGTTCGCGACCCGGCCGAGCTGCCCGCCGAGCTCGCCGCCGCCCGCCGGGTGGCCCGCACCGCGTTCGGCGACGACACCCTGCTGCTGGAGCGCTGGGTGGACCAGCCGCGCCACATCGAGGTGCAGGTCCTGGCCGACACCCACGGCCGGACCGTTCACCTCGGCGAGCGGGAGTGCAGTCTCCAGCGCCGCCATCAGAAGCTCATCGAAGAGGCTCCTTCCGTTCTGTTGAATGCCCGGACCCGGGCCGCGATGGGCGCGGCCGCGGTGCGTGCCGCCGAAGCCTGTGGCTACACCGGCGCCGGCACGGTCGAGTTCATCGTTCCCGGCGGGAACCCGGCGGGGCCCGACGCGGACGACGTCCTCGACTTCTTCTTCATGGAGATGAACACCCGCCTCCAGGTGGAACACCCCGTCACCGAACTGGCCGTCGCGATCGACGGCCCCGAAGGCCCGCAGCGGCTCGACCTGGTCGAGTGGCAGCTGCGCGTCGCCGCGGGCGAGCGCCTGTCGTTCACACAGTCCGACATCTCCTTCCAGGGCCACGCGATCGAGGCCCGCATCTGCGCCGAGGACCCGGAACGGGACTTCCTGCCCACCGGCGGTGAGGTACTGCTGCTGGACGAACCCTCGGGCGAGGGCATCCGGGTGGACTCCGGAATCGCACCCGGCGACCGGATCGGCAGCCTGTACGACCCGATGCTCGCCAAGGTGATCGCGTACGGGCCCGACCGCCCGACCGCGATCCGTCGGCTGCGGGCCGCACTGGCCGAGACCCGCATCCTGGGCGTCACCACCAACACCGGCTACCTGCGCCGACTGCTGGCTCAGCCCGAGGTGACGGCAGGCCGGCTCGACACCGGCCTGGTGGAGCGCAGTGCCCAGCAGGACCCCTCCCTGCTGAGCTCCCCGTACACCCGACCCGACACGATCGACCTGCTCCACTTCGCCGCCGCGATGGTGCGACAGCTCGGACTCGGCCGCGCCGACGCCTCCGACGGCTGGGCCGATCCCTTCTCCCTCCCCTCGGGGTGGCGACTTGGCGGCGAGGCTGCCTGGACCACGCACCGACTGCGGCTCGCCGGACACGAGCCGGTCGCGGTGCGTTGCCAAATGACTACCAGCAGTGAATTCGAGAGCGCTATCGGTTTTTCCACCGCGAAGTCTCCCGAGTGGGAGGTCCGGCTCGACGACGGCCCGGTCCGGAAGGTCCGCGCCACGCTGGCCGGAAGCCTGCTCCGCCTTGCGGTTGACGGCCTGCAGGCCACTTTCACGGTCGCCGAGGAGCGCACCGCGGAGGGCGTCACGCACTGGCTCGGCACCGACGGAGACGCCTGGGCCGTTCACCCGTTCGACGCAATCGCCGAGCGTGCCGCCGCCGGCGCCGTCCACCACGGCACCCTCACCGCGCCGATGCCCGGCACCGTCACCGTGGTCAAGGTCGAGGCCGGCGAGCGGGTCCGCCGCGGACAGGCCCTGCTCGTCCTGGAGGCCATGAAGATGGAGCACGTCATCTCCGCGCCGCACGACGGCACCGTCGAGGACCTGCGGGTCTCCGCCGGCGCGACCGTCGCGATGGACGAGCCCCTGGTGGCGGTCGCCCCCGACGAGGAGGAAGCCGCTGCCGGCACCGGCACGGAAGCCGGCACCACCACCGGCACGGAGCCCGGCACCACCGCGGAACTGTCGGAGGCCGCACGATGACCGCCACGTCCGACCGAACCGCGCCCGAACCGACCGTGCTGGCACTCGGCCTGCCGGACCCGGTGCGCGATCCCGACCTCCCTGCCCGAGTGCGCATCCACGAGGTCGGCGCCCGCGACGGACTGCAGAACGAGAGCAGCCTCGTCCCCGTCGAGGTCAAGGCGGAGTTCATCACCCGCCTCGCCGCCGCCGGGCTGCGCACCGTGGAAGCCACCAGCTTCGTCCACCCCAAGTGGGTGCCGCAGCTGGCCGATGCCGAGGAGCTGCTGCCGCGACTGGCCGAGCTGCCCGCACGGTACCCGGGCCTGCGCCTGCCCGTCCTGGTCCCCAACGAGCGCGGGCTGGACCGGGCTCTGGCCCACCACGCCGGCGAGGTCGCGGTGTTCGCCAGCGCCACCGAGACGTTCGCCCGGCGCAACCTCAACCGCTCGGCGGACGAGGCGATGGCCATGTTCCGACCGGTGGTCGAGCGCGCCACGGCGGCCGGCCTCCCGGTGCGCGGCTACCTGTCGATGTGCTTCGGCGACCCGTGGGAGGGGCCCGTCCCGATCGCCCAGGTGGTCCGGCACGGCCTGACGCTGCTGGAGATGGGCTGCACCGAGCTGAGCCTCGGCGACACCATCGGCGTCGCGACACCCGGCCAGGTCAAGGCACTGATCGAGGAATTCACTCGATCCGGTGCACCGGTCGACCAGGTCGCGGTGCACTTCCACGACACGTACGGGCAGGCGCTGGCCAACACGCTGGCCGCGCTCCGCTCCGGCGTGACAGTGGTGGACGCCTCCGCCGGCGGCCTCGGCGGCTGCCCGTACGCCAAGAGCGCGACCGGCAACCTGGCCACCGAGGACCTGGTCTGGATGCTGCACGGCCTGGGCATCGAGACCGGCGTCGACCTGGCGGCGCTCGCCGCCACCAGCGGCTGGATGGCAGGTCAACTCGGTCGCCCCAGCCCCTCGCGGACCGTCCGCGCCCTGCTCGGGCCCACGGCCTGATCTCCGACTCCACAACCCCCACCCGGCCCACCAGGCCCTGATCCCGGGAGGATCACCGTGCTCGACCACCGGCTGAGCAGTGACTACGAGGAACTCCGCCGCACCGTCGCGGAGTTTGCCAACGACGTGGTGGCGCCGAAGATCGGCGAATACTACGAACAGAACGAATTCCCGTACGAAATTATTCGGGAAATGGGACGGATGGGCCTGTTCGGACTACCCTTCCCCGAGGAGTACGGCGGCATGGGCGGCGACTATTTCGCGCTCTGCCTGGCCCTGGAAGAACTGGCCCGGGTCGACTCCTCGGTCGCGATCACCCTGGAGGCCGCGGTCTCGCTCGGCGCCATGCCGATCCACCTCTTCGGCACCGAGGAGCAGAAGCGCGAGTGGCTGCCGAAGTTGACGTCCGGCCAGATGCTGGGCGCGTTCGGCCTGACCGAGCCCGAAGGCGGCACGGACGCCGGCGGAACCCGCACCACGGCGCGCTACGACGAGGCCACCGACGAGTGGGTGATCAACGGCAGCAAATGCTTCATCACCAATTCCGGAACCGATATCACCGGGCTGGTGACCGTCACCGCACTGACCGAACCGATCACACATTCGAGTGATGAGGGCGTAAATCAGTCGCCCACGAGGGAAATCTCCTCCATTATCGTCCCCACTGGAACTCCCGGGTTCCAGGTGTCGAAGAAGTACTCGAAGGTCGGGTGGAACGCCTCCGACACCCGCGAACTCTCCTTCTCCGACTGCCGGGTTCCCGCGGCCAACCTGCTTGGTCGCCGGGGTCGCGGCTACGCCCAGTTCCTTCGCATCCTCGACGAGGGCCGCATCGCCATCGCGGCCCTGGCCACCGGCCTGGCCCAGGGGTGCGTCGACCAGTCACTGTCCTACGCCGCCACTCGCCGCGCCTTCGGCCGGCCGATCGGCGCCAACCAGGTCATCCAGTTCAAGCTCGCCGACATGGAGATGCGCGCACACACCTCCCGCCTGGCCTGGCGGGACGCCGCCTCCCGGCTGCTGCACTCCGAGCCCTTCAAGAAGGAGGCAGCCATTGCCAAGCTGTACGCCTCCGAGGCTGCGGTCGACAACGCGCGTGAGGCGACCCAGATCCACGGTGGCTACGGCTTCATGAACGAGTACCCGGTCGCCCGCTTCTGGCGCGACTGCAAGATCCTGGAGATCGGCGAGGGCACTTCCGAGGTCCAGCGCATGCTGATCGCTCGCGAGCTCGGCGTGAACTCCTGAACTCCACGCACTGACACAGCCCTGCCGACGGCCCGGTACCTGCAGGAGTGTCCGGACCACCGCGTCCGGCCGCACCCGCAGGTCCACTCCGCCGGTCACGGCTGAAACAGCGGCAGAGCCGACGTCCTGGCGTCGGTGTCGATCTGGTCGTAGCGCTCCAACGCCAATCGGAACGCAGTCGGCTGGACCCGCACCGCGCCGGAGAACGGCCCGCTCATCACCGCCACCATGCTCACCCCGAATGCCACGGAGGCACCCACGAAGCACATCAGCACGAGATTGCGCGTGTTGGCCGTCAACCCGATCACCGACGGAGTGGCCAGGACGAACACCGCGCCCACCAGCAGACCACCGATCGCCACCACCGGCACGGACGCACGAATATCACCCAGTCGCGCGTTCCGCTTGGCGTTGACGTCGGACAGGCTGCGCAGCACATCGGTCCGCGCACTGGTCTCCGCCGTGCTCTGCACCGCGGCGTGATCGACTGCGGCCCGTACCTCGTCGACCGCACGCCACGCGGCCTGGCTCCCGGTGTCGTGCTGCATCGCCGCCCATTCGTCGTCGATCACCACCTTGGTGTAGTTCCGCAGCCGGTCGCGCACCAGCACTCGGTCGGCGGCCGGCAGGCCACCGGCGTTCCAGTAGGCCTCCGCGAGGGCCCGTGACTCCTCGTAGGTGTGCTGGCGGGCCGAGTTCAGCTGCTGCCAGGTGCCGGCGACGCTGAAGCCCAGGAAGAGCGCGAAGAAGCCGAGGATCGCCGCCCCGGCAAAAGAGAGCGCCTGCGGTGTCGTGGACCCCTCCCGCGACCGCTTGGTCTGCCCCAGCAGCAGCCCGATCACCAGCGCCAGCGCCGCGCCCGACACGGCTGCGATTGCGACGATCAGCATCGCCGCCGCCCGTTCCCGCCGCCCCGGACCTCCGGCGTCGAACCGTGCCCGCTGTCGGCCACCGACAACGGTCGAGCAGCAAGCGCGCACACCCGCGCTGCCTCGTTCCTTGACTCGACAACAGTTGCGCCATCGACGTCCCGGGACACCACCCGGCCGGTTACGGACTCGCCGCCGACCGGTCGGGCCACCTCGCTGTGCCCTCTCACCGCTGCCCCCGGCCACGGCCCCGGACGGAGAACGCCGCTGCCAGCACGCACAGCACAGGAAGGAGAATCGCCAACAGCAGCAGCATCACTTCGGTGACGTCCCACGTGTCCTCCTCCCCTTCGTCCGGTGCCCAGTCCTCGCTCCCGGGCTCGCCCTGCGCCTGCCCGCCCGACGATGGGCTCCCGGACGACGTCCCCGCCCCGGGACTCGCCCCCGCACCCGGCCCCTCGCTCCGTCCGGCAGTGGGGCCCGGAGTCGGACCGAGCGCTGCCGCCCCACCGGTCGTCCGCCCCGTGCCTGGGTTCGCCGGCCCGGCCCCAATGGCGGTGCCGCCAGGCCCAGTTGATGCTCCAGTGGTTCCCGGGGCCGCAAAGGGCGAGGCCGGCAACGCGAAGGCCGTACCACCGGGGAGCGGCGCCGGCGCCGCCCCAGGCAGGAACGGCGCCAGCACCTGGCCTGCGGGGGCGGCGGCTGCGGGCTGCCCGGGTGCGGCCGCAGCAGCTGCCCCGCCCGCCGGAACGGGGACAGGGAGCGGGACCGCAGCTGCCGCCGCTGCTCCTGCCGCCGCCCCGGCTGCTGCTCCTGCCGCTGTTCCGGCCGCCGCTGCGGCCGCCGCACCCGCAGCAGCCCCGACCCCTGCGGCCCCTCCGGCCCCAGGTGCGGCAGCTCCAGGAGCTGGCGCGGCTCCGGGGGCCGCAGCGGCACCCGCTCCTGCTCCTGCTCCTGCTCCTGCGCCTGCACCGACGCCCGCGCCCGGGGCGGGGCCCGGAGCGGGAACGGTCCCTTCGCCGGGCGCAGGTGGTGCCGTCGGTGCGGTGGCGGGAGGGGCGGGGCTGAGGCCGTCGTAGGCTCCGGGCGCCTCGGCGGAGACGTGACGCGGCGCTTGCAGGGTGCCGTCGGGGGCGACGGTCGCGTCGTCCGCCAGGCCGTCGGCGCGCGCCGTCCCGGTCTGGTGGCCGGGGAGGGCCGTGCCGTCGGCCTGGCAGTCGACGCTCTGCCCGGGAGAGAGGGTGTGGCCGCCATCGGGGCCGGAGCAGGTCACCGTTCCGATGTCGGGGAGCCCTTCGACCACGGAGATGTCGGTGATCGGGACGTCCCCGAACGCCTCCAGGCGGTACCGGAGTTCAACGGTTCCGCCGACTGCGGTCAGTGCTCGCGGCACCGCACGCCCGCCAACGGAAGCGGCGGCGGCAGCGGCAGCGGGGGCCGACGGGAGCTCCGGCAGTGTCCGGAGGCTGCGCGCCACGCCCGTGCCCGTGGGGGCTCCCAGTCGGCTGAGGCCAAGGCCTGCGGTGATGCCCAAGTAGCCGGCAGAGGCGGTGGCATGGGCCTGCGGGAGTTGGCCGGGGGCTTCTGCGGTGGCAACGATCTGGGTGGTCCGGGATCCGCCGACGGCCGTGAAGGAGGCGGTGCAGTCGAGGCTGCCACCCGGCGGGATGCTTCGGCCGGCGTCGCACTGGGCCTGGCCGCCCGGCAGTTGGGGATCGCTCAGCACGACGGCGGTGAGCTGGTACTCGGCGTGGTTGGTGAGGTGATACGTCCGGTTGGCCACCTCGTCGGCGCGGAGCCGCACGCTCAGGTCGGTGCTGGTGTTGGTGCTGACGCTGAGCGTCAGCACGTCCCGCGTCTCCCCGCCCCGGGTGGCATCGGGTTCCATGGGCCAGGCACCGAGGACCGTCGGCACCAGCAGCGCGGCCCCGAGTAAGGGCGACATGGGACGGCGGGCAGCAGGCGCCGGAGCGGGCCGTCCGGCAGCCTGTAGGCCGATATGACAGGGGATCACCTACGAATGGTTCACCACGCCCCGGAGCGGCAGCTGATCTGACGCACAGCGCAGCGCCGGAACGACTCGTTCGGCTGTATCCGGCTGCCGGACGGCCGCCGCCGCGCGCCGGTCCACTCGTGGATGGCCAGTTCCTCCCACCCGCATTCGGCCATGATCCGCCATGCAGCGCGGCACAGTCGGAGCGCCGGACTCGGGGCTGCGAACTCAAGGCTGCAAGCAGCGGCGTGAGCGCACGGGCCGGTCAAGGGATCACGATGACCGGGCGGTTCGCGCGGCGGGCGAGGCGGCCGGAGACCGAACCGAAGATCTTTCCGAGCAGCCCATGGGTGCTGCCGACCACGATGGCGTCCGCGGCGTACTCGCGGCCGACCTCTTCGATCTCGTGGCAGATGTCCCCGCCCCGTTCGACCAGGATCCAGGGGACGCCGGAGAGGAAGTCGGCGCAGGCGAGTTCGAGGCCGAGGATCTCGGTGCGCTGGTCGGGGAGGTCCACGAAGACCGGCGGCTCGCAGCCGGCCCAGACGGTGGCGGGGAGGCGGTTGGCGACGTGGACGATCACCAGTCCGCACTGGGAGCGGCGGGCCATGCCGACGGCGTAGGCGAGGGCGCGTTCGCTGGAGAGGGAGCCGTCGAAGCCGACCACCACGCCGTGCTGGAACTTCGGGTCACAGGCGCGTGAGCCGTGCTCCTGGAGCTGCGGTTCGCCTTCGCCGTCGCGGCGGCCGACGGTCGGACGGGAACTGTCGGTCATCGCGTCCTCCGCAGTGCCGGGTCGTGGGGCGGCGGCAGGGTCCGCCGCCGTGCCGGGAGTGGCAGGGGTGGGGTGGGGTGGAGCGCCGGGCACCGGCCGGTCCGGACGGCGCCGGCGGGCGGGGCGTCCGAACACGCCCGCTCGCCCGACCGAAGGCGTCCGACTCGGGCGGCGGGCGCGGTCAGGGTTCGCCGGACGGTCGGAGCGGTCGGACCGGTCGAAGAGGCCGAAGCGGTCAGGCACTCCCTCGCCGCTGCCGGGCCGCCCGTCGGCCTCCCGTCCGTCACGGCGTTCGCGACCGTCACGGCTTTCGCGATCACCGGCCCGGGCAGTTGGGTCACCGGAGGCAGCGACTTCGGGGCGGCGTGCCGGATCGGCCTCCGGCGGGGTGCCGGGGAGTCGGACAGCGGACCTGTCGTCCCGCGAACTGCCGTTGGCAGAACCGGAAGGCTCTTGACCAGCCATGGCTCAAAACTCTTCAACCGGGAGGGGCCTGCACAGGGGGACACGGCGGCGCACCGCCTTGGCCCGGGGGGAGGCACGACCGAGGTGGCTGACCGTTCGGAAACGACTACCACCGTTGGCGACCTGTGCCTTTCAGAGTACGGCGCGGAATGGGCCGCACCCAGCGGTGCAGCCCTCAGTACGACCAGGTTCCCGCTTGTGGGGGAATCACACGCCGGCGTGCGCGCCCCTTCCGCGGCAGGTTCCATGGAGCTTGACCGACGACCTGCGGTGCGCGCAACAGGGCAGGCACACAACGTGATCCGACTGTCATCGCGAGAGATCGCCCCTGCCCGTGGGTGGTGCGGGCGAACCGTCAACAGGGGCCGCGCAACGCAGTTGGGGGGCGCAGAAGAGGGGATTCGGGCGATCATGGTCCGAGTTGGGTGTGTACCGGCCGGATTCGGCCAATTCGCGGGAATTCGATTCGCCTTTGGCAATTGCCACCTGCATATGGGGTGCCCGCTGGCAGCATGCTCGACATGCCGCTGCTCCTGCTCGACCTCGACAACACCTTGCTGCCCAGGGATGCCGCGTTCCGGGCCTGGGCGGAGGAATTCCTCGCCGAGAACGATCTGCCTGCCGACGACCTCAACTGGTTGGTCATGCTCGACGGCAGTGGTTATGTGCCGCGAAGCACCGTACTGGGTGCGGCGAAGCGTCGCTACGGCATCGATCACTCACTCGAATCGATGCTCGGGCGCTATCGCCGCAGTATCAACTCCCACATCAATTGCCCGGATTCACATGCGAGCGCGTTACGTGCGGCCCGTGAGGCGGGTTGGACGCTGGGGATCGTCAGCAACGGGGGAACGCTGCCCCAAATGGAGAAGATCCGGCTCACCGGGCTCGCCGCGATGGTGGACGGCTGGGTCATCTCGGAGGAGGCCAGCTGCATCAAGCCGGATCCGCTGATCTTCGAATTGGCCGCCCGCCGTTGCGGGTTCCGCCCGGCCGGTGACTGGACCGCGCAGACCTGGATGGTCGGGGACTACGGCCCGTCCGACATCGCGGGCGCCGAGGCCACCGGGCTCCGCAGCGTCTGGCTGCACCACGGGCGGCCGTGGGCCGAGCGCGGCTACCGTCCGACGGTCAGCGCGCCGGACCTGCCGGAGGCGGTGCGCCTGGTCCTCGGTACGGCCGAACGTCCCACCGCCGCCCGGCACTTCATCGGGGGGACGAACGGGCGCAAGCGTCCGCCCCGCACCCGAATCGCGGTGCCTGCCTCCAGGTTGGCCCCCTCCCCCAGCCCGAGCGGGGTGAAGGCGCCCACCTCGCAGCCCGCGCCGTTCGCCCGGGCAGTGCCGCTGCGACCCCTCGCCCCGTCCGCCGCCTCCACCGCACCGCCGCCCGCCGCGCTGCCCACGGGGCCCCCGACCCGGCCCACCGTCCGGCCCGCCGTCCTGCCCGCAGCAGCCGGCTGAGGCCGGGCAGACGAACCCGCGCCCCTCAGAAGCGAGTTGTCGGACCGAGCCACCCCCGCACCGAGCCACCCCCACACCCGGCCGGCCGCACGCCCCGGAAACCCTCAACGCACCTCCCCGCAGGCGCAGTTGAACACCGGCGCCGAGACCGCCCCCGACGGCGCGGCGCCGAGGCCGCGTGCGGCCGCCTCCCCGAGGGGTGGGATTCGGACGAATGTGCGCCCGCCGGCTCGGCGGTCGGGACGTCGGGCGGGGCGAATGGCCGGTGGTGACCGTGGGGCGGATGGGGCCCTTGGGGCTGGTGGGGCCGGCGGGAAATGAAGGGTACGAAGTGACGGACTGTGAGGTGGGAAGCGGTCGGAGGTGGCCGGTTCGGGTTGGGCCAGGGGGCTGACGGGGCGCGGGGATCTTGGCTCAGGTGTGCGCTGCGGCGCTTCGGGCGTGGGTTCACGCCCCCGATTTGAACCGTAGGTTTTCGGCCAACTTCCGGACCGGGGCCGCCGTTCCGGCAAAGCCGCAGCACACGGCAGGCGACAGGTGCGCCGCTGGTGGGTACATCACGAACCGGTCATGCGACAACCAGCCACGGTTGCCCGCGCCCCCTTCACAGCGGGGTCGACGGGTGCCACGCTTCGTGATCGAATGCTTCACGCCAAATTGCCATGTCGACATAGCGTCGGATGGTGAACTTGTCACAACGGCAACGGTCCACCAAGTAGATTCGATCTTGGCTCGCAGAGCGGCAGCCGAGACCACCACACCACCGAGGGGGCTGGAGCGCCTTGAGCAGGGTGAGCAGGAGCGACGCGGGTCCTGAAGGCGGCCGTCAGCCGTCGGGCCTTCCCGGTGGCGGCGCGAGACTCGGCAAGTTCGGTGGCACGTCGACGGGTTCGGTCGGGATCGGCCCGAGTGGCCATCAGTCCTTCGGTGCCGGTGGGTCACTGACGGTAAGTCAGTACTCCCAGGCCGCCGCCCAGCAGCCCTCCTCCACCATCGCCGGTCACGGCGGCCTCGCCACCGGCACCGGCGCCGGCACGGGCACCGGATCCTCCAACCCCTCTTCCCTGAACGCGGGTTCGGGCGCGGACGCGCTCGGCGCCGGACCGGGGGTGCTGGGTTCGCCCCGGAAGCTGGCGGGGCGGCGGCGGCGCGAGACGGTCGCGGTGCTGCTGTTCAGCGGGGCGCCGATCTTCGAGAGCTCGATCCCGCTGTCGGTGTTCGGCGTGGACCGCCAGGACGCCGGAGTCCCCCGCTACCGCCTGCTGGTGTGCGCCGGCGAGGAGGGGCCGCTGACCACCACCGGCGGCCTGACCCTCACCGCGCCGTACGGGCTGGAGGCGCTGTCCCGGGCCGGCACCATCGTGGTGCCCGCCTGGCGTTCGATCTCGCAGCCGCCGCCGGTCGAGGCGATCGCCGCCCTGCGCAAGGCGCACCACGAGGGGGCCAGGATCATCGGCCTGTGCACCGGTGCCTTCGTGCTGGCCGCGGCGGGGCTGCTCGACGGCCGCCCGGCGACCACCCACTGGATGTACGCGCCGACGTTGGCCAAGCGCTACCCGCGCGTGCACGTCGATCCGCGCGAGCTGTTCGTGGACGACGTCGACGTGCTGACCTCCGCGGGCACCGCGGCGGGCATCGACCTCTGCCTGCACGTGGTCCGCAGTGACCACGGCGCGGAGGCCGCCAACGCGCTCGCCCGCAGGCTGGTGGTGCCCAACCGGCGCGGTGGCGGAGGTCAGGCCCAGTACATCGATCAGTCTTTACCTGAAGAGATCGGCAACGACCCGCTGGCCGAGGTGGTCACCTGGGCGTTGGAGAACCTCAACCAGCAGTTCGACGTCGAGGTCCTGGCGGCCCGCGCCTACATGTCGCGCCGCACCTTCGACCGCCGTTTCCGCACGCTCACCGGCAGCGCCCCGCTGCAGTGGCTGATCACCCAGCGGGTGCTGCAGGCGCAGCGGTTGCTGGAGACGTCCGACCTCTCGGTGGACGATGTCGCGCGTCGCTGCGGCTTCCGTTCGCCGGTGGCGCTGCGCGGTCACTTCCGCCGCCAGCTCGGTGTCTCGCCGGCCGCGTACCGGACCACCTTCCGGGCCCGCCGTCCGGCCGCGGGCACCTCGACGGCGCCCGCACCGGGCGTGGCCGCCGAGCGCGCGGCGGGGGCGCCGGGCCTCGGGGGGATGGGCCAGGGCGGGCACGGTCAGCAGCTCCAGGGTCCGTCCGGGAGTCCCGGGGTGACGCCCGGCCAGGTGTCGCCGACGGCGAACGGTGCGGCGGGGCGGCCCCGGCAGCGTCCGCTGGTGCCGTCGCAGGCCGGTCCGCCGGCGGGGGCGTTCGGTTCGCGAGTGCCGGAGCGTCCGGGCGATCCGCGGTACGCCGCGCGTCCCACCGGAAGTGGCGGCACGGGTCAGCCGGGCGGGCAGTCCGGCGTTCCGCACCCGGGTGGCCACCAGGGTCCGCCGCCGGCACACGCGCACGCGCAGCCGTCGCCCGGCCAGCCGGTGCGGCCGAGTGCGGCGTACCCGGGCGGGCGCGGTTCGGCCCCGGTCGAACGGGCGGAGCGGGCGGACCGCCCGGTGGAGCACGCGATCGCGGAGGACGCGGACGGTCAGCAGCCGAGCGCCCGGGGCCAGCGGGTGGCGCACCGCCCGGAGGCCGAGCCGGAGCGCGGGGCGCGCGGGACGGCGGACTTCGCCCCGGACGGGGCGCGTGCGGTGTCGGGGGCGCGTGATCGCGCCGTAGGGTGAGGGGCGTGAATGACCGCTTGGTATGGATCGACTGTGAGATGACCGGCCTCGACCTCGATCGGGACGCCCTGATCGAGGTCGCCGCCCTGGTGACCGACTCCGAGCTGAACGTGCTCGGCGAGGGCGTGGATGTGATCATCCGCCCGCCCGCCGAGGCGCTGGAGAACATGCCCGAGGTGGTGCGGGAGATGCACACCGCCTCGGGCCTGCTCGACGAGCTCGCGGACGGCCTGACCATGGCCGAGGCGCAGGCGCAGGTGCTGGCGTACATCCGTGAGCACGTGCCCGAGGCCGGCCGGACGCCGCTGTGCGGCAACTCGGTGGCCACCGACCGCGGTTTCCTGTCCCGGGACATGCCGGAGCTCGAAGGGCACCTGCACTACCGGATAGTGGACGTCTCCTCGATCAAGGAGCTGGCCCGGCGCTGGTACCCGCGCGCCTACTACAACGCCCCGCAGAAGGGCGGCAGCCACCGCGCGCTGGCGGACATCCGCGAGTCGATCGCCGAACTCCGCTACTACCGCGAGGCGGTGTTCGTCCCGCAGCCCGGCCCGGACGGGGACACCGCTCGGGAGATCGCGGCCCGCCACCAGGTGCCCACGGCCTGACCAGGGCTCGGGTCCGGGCGCTCGCGGAAACCCTGGCGCAAGCACCCCTCGGGATCCTGTAGAGTTCTTCCTGTCGGAGCGGGAACGCGAAAGCGGGAAAGCACCGGACAGATGGTGGGCGTAGCTCAGTTGGTAGAGCACCTGGTTGTGGTCCAGGTGGCCGCGGGTTCGAGTCCCGTCGCTCACCCCATCGAAGAAGGGCCCTGGCCAAGGGAATTGGCCAGGGCCCTTCTCGCATCTCCGCACAGGCACCCCCTCGCAGGCACCCCCTCGCAGGCACCCCCTCGCAGGCATCCCCGCACAGACGTCCCCACGCAACGCAGCAGTCGGACGGGCAGCCCGCCGGCCGGTGCGACGCAGGTCACCCGCCCCGGAAGCCGCAGAGCCCGGCGGCCCGCCCCCGGAAGGACTGACAGCACATCAGCGGCGCCCTCGCCCGTCCCACCGTGGACGCGGAAGCTACCTGTCAGTAACATCGGCGGCATGACCACTACTGCGATCGGCCAGCTCCTCACCGACACCGTCCCGATGGTGAAGACGCTGCAGCTGGAGTACCTGGAGACCACCCCGGAGCGGGCCGTGCTGCGGCTGCCCGACCTGCCGGAGTACCGCAACCACGTGGGCGGGCCGCACGCGGGTGCGATGTTCACGCTGGCGGAGTCGGCGAGCGGCGCGATCGTGCTGGCCGCGTTCGGCGACCAGCTGGGGCGCGCGGTGCCGCTGCCCACGGTCGGCGAGATCTCGTTCAAGAAGCTCGCCCGCGGCGTGGTGACGGCCACGGCCACGCTGGGCCGCCCGGTCGCCGAGGTGCTGGCCGAGCTGGACGAGGGCAAGCGCCCCGAGTTCCCGATCACCGTGGAGATCACCCGCGAGGACGGCGACGTCACCGGCGTGCTGGAGATCGTCTGGACGCTGCGCCCCAACTCCTGACCCGCAGGCCGCGGCCGACGGCCACCCGCCGGCAGGGCGCCGGGACTCCGCGGGCGCACGAAGAACCCCGCGCCCGCCGTCAGGCCGAGTCGCGCACGATCAGCTCGGTCGCCAGCACCACCTGCCGCCGGGCCCGGCCGCGTTCGGCGATCTCGTCGAGCAGCAGCCGGGCCATCGTGCGTCCCATCTCCTCGATCGGCTGGCGCACGCTGGTCATCGGCGGGTCGGTGTGCCGGGCGACGATCGAGTCGTCGAAGCCGATGACCGCGACGTCGTCGGGCACCCGTCGCCCGGCGGCGCGCAGCACCTGCATCGCGCCGGCGGCCATCACGTCGGAGGCGCAGAAGACGCCGTCCAGTTCGGGCCGTCGTTCGAGGAGTTCGCGCATGGCGACCCGGCCGCCCTCCTCGGTGAAGTCGGCGAGGCCGACCAGTTCCTCGTCGTAGGGGTGTCCGGCCTCCTCCAGGGCGCGGCGGTAGCCGCCGAGGCGGGCCTGGGCGACCTCCATGTCGAGCGGGCCGGTGAGGGTGGCGACCTGGCGGCAGCCGCGGCGCAGCAGGTGCCGGACGGCCATCCGGGCGCCGCCGGCGTTGTCGGCGTGGACGTAGCTGAGCGGTTCGAGGTCGTCGCGCCGGCCGGCCAGCACGGACGGGATCTCCAGGCCCTCCAGCAGGGCGAGCAGCGGGTCGTCCCGGCGCACCGCGACGACCAGGACGCCGTCGACGCGCTGGGCGGTCAGGTAGGCCGAGAGGCGTTCGCGCTCGCGCTGGTTGCGGACCAGGATCAGCAGCAACTGCATGTCGGTCTCGGCGAGTTCGGCGGAGACGCCGCTGATGATGTCGGAGAAGTACGGCTCGGAGAAGAGCCGGGTCTCGGCCTCGGGGACGACCAGCGCGACGGAGTCGGTGCGCGAGGTGACCAGGGTGCGCGCCGCCCGGTTCGGGACGTAGCCGAGCTCGGCGATGGCGTTCTGGACGGCCTCGCGGGCCTTGGCGCTGACCCGGGGCGAGCCGTTGACGACCCGGGAGACGGTGCCGCGGCCGACGCCGGCGAGGGCGGCCACCTCCTCCAGGGTGGGGCGCGCGGTGGCTCTGCCCGCGGCGCCCGGGTTGAGCGCTTCGGGGCGCTGTGCGGTCGGGCTCATCGCTGCACCTCTCGGTCTCTGTGACGGATGGGACGGGCGGGGCGAGCGGCACGGTTCCGGCGGATCCACCCCGCTGCCGGTACGACTGCTCATTGTGGCCGGTCCCGCGCCGTTCCCGACCATCCGGGGCGGACCGCACCCCGGCCGCACCCGAGCCGCGCGCGAGCAGCACCCGAGCCGCATCCCGGCCGCACCCCGGCCACGCCCGGGCCCAGGGCCCGCCGCCGCCCGGCCCCGGCACCGGCACCGGCACCGGCACCGGCACCGGCACCGGAAACGCTCCGGCAACGTTTGCGTCACCACGTCTTGACACTCACCCCCACGAGACAGCAACCTTCCGGCATGCCCGATGTGGGAGCGCTCCCACACTCTAGCCAAGACTCAGCGCACAGAGAACATCCGAGAACCCACCACCCGGACAAGGGAGTTCGCCCCCATGCGCATGCACACCACCTTCCACCCCCGCAGAGCCGCCGTCCTCGCCACCGCCCTGGTGGCCTGCTCCGCCCTGCTGCTCACGGCCTGCTCCTCCGGCTCGGACAGCGGCGGCAGCGGTTCGAGCGACGCCAACGCGAAGATCACCCTGACCGTCGGCGACTTCGGCACCTTCGGCTACAAGGAGGCCGGCCTGTACGACGAGTACATGGCCGCGCACCCGAACATCACGATCAAGTACGACACCGTCCAGGACGGCCAGAAGTACTGGGACGCGCTGACCACCCACCTGGCGTCCGGCAGCGGCCTGTCCGACATCCAGGCGGTCGAGGTCGGCTACATCGCGCAGGCCACCAACACCCTGGGCGACAAGTTCCTCGACCTGGGCAAGACCGACGGCGTCACCCCGGGCAACTGGGTGGACTGGAAGTCGAAGCAGGCCACCACCCCGAAGGGCGCGCTGATCGGCCTGGGCACCGACATCGGCCCGATGGCGATCTGCTACCGCACCGACCTGTTCCAGCAGGCCGGCCTGCCGACCGACCGCACCGAGGTCGGCAAGCTGTGGGCGGGCGACTGGTCGAAGTTCGTCGAGACCGGCAAGACCTACCAGTCCCACGCCCCGGCCGGCTCCTTCTTCACCGACTCCGCCTCCGGCCTGTTCAACGCCGCGGTGTCCTCCGAGCCGCTGCAGTACTCCGACGCGAGCGGGAAGCTGGTCTACAAGGACAGCCCGGGCGTCAAGAAGGCCTGGGACCTGGCGGTCTCCGCCTCGCAGGCCAAGATCAGCGCCGGGCTGCGCCAGTTCCAGGACCCGTGGAACGCCGCGTTCGCCAACTCCAAGTTCGCCACCGTGGTCTGCCCCTCCTGGATGACCGGCGTCATCAGCAAGTACTCCGGCGACTCCGGCAAGGGCAAGTGGGACGTCGCGGCCTCGCCGGTCGCGGCGAACTGGGGCGGCGCGTTCCTGACCGTCCCGAAGGCCGGCAAGCACACCAAGGAGGCCGCCGCGCTGGCCGCCTGGCTGACCGCGCCGGAGCAGCAGGCGAAGGTCTTCACCAAGGTCGGCAACCTGCCGTCCACCGTCGGCGGCCTGCAGCAGTCGGCCGTCCAGGGCGCCAAGGCCGAGTACTTCAACAACGCGCCGACCGGGCAGATCTTCGCCGCCTCCGCGCTGTCCATCAAGCCGGCGCCGATCGGTGAGCAGGACGGCAACGTGAAGACGATCATCACCGACAACGGCGTGCTCGACATCGAGGAGCACGGCACCGACCCGGCCAAGGCCTGGAGCAACGTCACCAAGCTGGTCGACGACAAGGTCGCCCACTGACCGGTCGGCCGATCCCGGCGCCGGCGTCCGCCCCGTCCGCCGGTGACCTGCCCCGACTGCCCGGCCGGGTCCGCCCACCCGGCCGGGCGCCGTTCCGCCGCCGCTCGCCACCCCCGGGAAGGAAACCCCAAGTGGCCACCAACGTCCGCGTCGAGGCCCCGCCCGTCGCCCAGGGGCGCCCCGCCTGGCGCTCCCGCCTGTACCGGCTCGACCTGAAGGCCTCGCCGTACGCCTTCATCGCCCCGTTCTTCCTCTGCTTCGCCGCCTTCGGCCTGTTCCCGCTGATCTGGACGGGCTGGCTGTCGCTGCACTACGTCGACCTGCTGAACCCGGACGCGATGGAGTGGAAGGGCCTCGGCAACTACACCCGGCTGTGGTCCAACGACCAGTTCTGGACGGCGCTGCGCAACACCTTCACCATCGGGGTGATCTCCACCGTCCCGCAGCTGCTGATGGCGCTGGGGCTCGCCCACCTGCTGAACTACCGGATGCGGGGCCGCGGTTTCTTCCGGGTCGCGATCCTCGCCCCGTACGCCACCTCGATCGCCGCCGCGACCCTGGTGTTCGTCCAACTGTTCAACCCCGACTACGGGTTCATCAACTGGGCGCTGGACGTGGTCGGCATCCACCACACCGACTGGTACGCCGACACCTGGCCCTCGCAGATCGCCATCTCGACGATCGTCACCTGGCGCTGGACCGGCTACAACGCGCTGATCTACCTGGCCGCGATGCAGGCGGTGCCGAAGGACCTGTACGAGGCGGCCGCCCTGGACGGGGCCAACCGCTGGCAGCAGTTCGTCCGGATCACGATCCCGTCGATCCGGCCGACCATCCTGTTCACCATCATCGTCTCCACCATCGGCGCGACCCAGCTGTTCGGCGAGCCGCTGCTGTTCGGCGGCGGGGTGGGCGTCTCCGGCGGCTCCGCGCACCAGTTCCAGACGCTCAGCCTGTACATGTACGAACTGGGCTGGCCGTCCCGCCAGTTGGGCCGCGCCTCGGCGGTGGCCTGGACGATGCTGCTGATCCTGCTGCTGATCGGCCTGGTGCAGTTCCTGATCTCCCGTTACCGCAAGCGCCACGAGCTGGGAGGCTGACATGGCCGCCACCCTGTCCACCCCCGTCGCCCCCGAGGCCCGGCACGACGGGCCGGACCGCCCGCGCGGCCTGTTCCGGCGCGGGGCTGGCGACCACGACAAGGCCGGTCCGGTCGCCTACCTGCTGCTGGCGATCGCCGCGGTGGTCTCGCTGTTCCCGCTGTACTGGACGTTCGTCGCGGCCTCGCACACCGGCGAGCGGGTCGCCCAGTCGCCGCCGCCGATGGTGCCCGGCGGGCAGCTGTGGACCAACATCTCCACCGCCTGGGACCAGGCCGACATGGGCACCGCGCTGCTGAACTCCACCGTGGTGGCGGGCTGCGTGGCGCTGTCCACGGTGCTGTTCTCCACGCTGGCCGGCTTCGCCTTCGCCAAGCTGCGATTCCGCGGCCGGAACGCGCTGCTCACCCTGGTGGTCGCCACCATGACCATTCCGCCGCAGCTCAGCGTGATCCCGCTGTACCGGATCATCACGAAGCTGGAGTGGGGCAACCACCTGCAGTCGGTGATCCTGCCCTCGCTGGTGGCCGCGTTCGGCGTGTTCTTCATGCGCCAGTTCCTGTCCGAGGCACTGCCGTTCGAGCTGATCGAGGCGGCCCGGGTGGACGGCGCGAACAGCCTGCGGATCATCTGGCACGTGGTGTTCCCGGTGGCCCGGCCCGCGATGGCGGTGCTCGGCATGCTGGTGTTCGTCCAGTCCTGGAACGACTTCTTCTGGCCCTTCGTGGTCCTCACCCAGCAGAACCCGACCGTGCAGGTCGCGCTCTCGGCGATCGGCGGCGGCTCCGGCCACGACATCAACCAGGCCGTGATCATGACCGGCGCGCTGGTCGGCACCCTGCCGCTACTGCTGATCTTCGCCGTTCTGGGGAAGCACATTGTCGGCGGGATCACCTCCGGCGCCGTCAAGAGCTGAACCCCCGGAAGACCCCGCCCTGTCCACCCCCTGAGCCATGGGAGCGCTCCCGTATGACCATGACCGATCCGACCACCGCCGCCCACTCCGCTGCGGCGGCCCCCCGGGTCGCCTTCCCGCCCGGGTTCGCCTGGGGCACGGCCACCGCCGCCTACCAGATCGAGGGCGCCGTCGCCGAGGACGGCCGCACCCCCTCCATCTGGGACACCTTCAGCCACACCCCCGGCAAGGTGGTGAACGGCGACACCGGCGACCTCGCGGTGGACCACTACCACCGCTTCCGCGAGGACGTCCGGCTGATGGCCGACCTCGGCCTCACCTCCTACCGGTTCTCGCTGTGCTGGCCGCGGATCCAGCCGACCGGCCGCGGCCCCGCCGTCGAACGCGGCCTCGACTTCTACCGGGCCCTGGTCGACACCCTGCTGGAGCACGGCATCTCCCCGGTCGCCACCCTCTACCACTGGGACCTCCCGCAGGACCTGGAGGACGCCGGCGGCTGGCCGGTCCGCGAGACCGCGTACCGCTTCGCCGAGTACGCCGCGACCGCCGCCCGCGCGCTCGGCGACCGGGTGCCGGTCTGGTCCACCCTCAACGAGCCCTGGTGCAGCGCCTTCCTCGGCTACGGCTCCGGCGTCCACGCCCCCGGCCGCACCGACCCGGCCGACGCGATCAAGGCCGCCCACCACCTCAACCTCGGCCACGGCCTGGCCGTCGGCGCGCTGCGCGAACTGCTGCCCGCCTCCGCGCAGATCGGCGTCTCGCTCAACCTGCACCTGATCCGCCCGCTCACCGACAGCGCCGAGGACCGCGAGGCGGCCCGCCGGATCGACGCGGTCGGCAACCGGATCTGGACCGGCCCGATGTTCCGGGGCGGCTACCCCGCCGACCTGATCGCCGACACCTCGTCCCTCGTCGACTGGGAGGAACTGGTCCGGCCCGGCGACGAGAAGGAGATCGGCCGGCGGATCGACCTGCTCGGCCTCAACTACTACAACCCGACCGTCGTCTCGGCCCCGCGGCAGGACACCGACGCCGACGACCCCGCCGGGCCGGCCCGCAACGACGGCCACGGCAACAGCGCGCACAGCCCCTGGCCCGGCTCCGAGGACGTGGTCTTCCACCTCGCCAACGACGACCTCACCGCGATGGGCTGGCCGATCGACGCCAGCGGCCTCTCCGACTCCCTGATCTCCCTGCACCAGGAGATCGGCCTGCCGCTGATGGTCACCGAGAACGGCGCCGCCTTCGAGGACGCGGTCGGCCCGGACGGCGCGGTCGACGACCCCGAGCGGATCCGCTACCTCCGCCTGCACCTGGCCGCCGTGGCCGACGCGATCGCCGCCGGGGCGGACGTCCGCGGCTACTACCTCTGGTCGCTGCTCGACAACTTCGAGTGGGCGTACGGCTACAGCAAGCGCTTCGGCATCGTCCACGTCGACTACGAGACGCTGCGGCGCACCCCCAAGTCCAGCGCCCACTGGTACGCGGAGGTGATCCGGCGCGGCGGCCTGGACTGACCTCCCGGCACCCGATGTGACGGAGTGTGAGCGACGGGCGTGACCGCCGGGGGTCCCGCTCGTTCTCCCCTGGTGTGCGAACCAACCACGCGAAGCGGCCGCGACGTTCGGACACCCCCCGGCAGCGGTGGGGCCGGCCCCACGTGCTGGCGGCGAGCGGGATGCTCGCCGCCCAGCTGCTGGGCCTGGCCCTCGGCACCGCCGACGCCGAGGCGACCGGGGCCGGCCCCACCACCCGCCGCACCCTCGAACCGGCCGCCCCCGCCGGGGTGGGCGGCCTGCTCACCCTGGACGGTGCGGTCGGCGAAATCGGCAGCGTCCTGCGACAGCACCTCGGCACGGCCGAACTCCCGCTCCCCGGCCAGCACTCCGCCGGCCCGGACGCCTTCGCCATCGCCGCCCGCCTGCTCTCCGCCGCCCCGCAGCAGAGCCGCCCCGAGGACGCCGACCGGGCCTCCCGCTCCCACCCCGCCGAGGGCCACCCCGGCGAACCCGCCCCCCGGGCCCCCGCCGCACGCAGCCCCGAGGACCCGGCCCCGCTGCCGTCCCGCCGGCACGTGGACAACCTCACCGCCCCCACCCCCGTCCGACTCCCCCCGCCCCCCGCCGCCCCCGGCAACGGCGCCCCGGTCACCCTCACGGCCTCCCCCGCCGCCCCCGACGACGGCGACTCCACCGCCGCCGTCCTCCTCCCGATCGCCGCCGGCCTCCTCCTCACCGCGGCCGCCACCTACAAACACCGCGGCCTCCCGGGCGGGCACTGACGGATCCGCGCGTGCTGGGGCTCCGGGGTGCCCGTCAGGCGAAGGCCTTCGGGGGTGGGGGTGGGGACTGGACGGCGTGGGTGTCGGGGACGGGGGTGGCGCCGGCGAGGAAGTCGGTGAGGTCGCGGGCGTGCAGGAGGCGGGCCTGGGCGGGGTCGGCGGCGAGGCGGCGGGTGAGGTCGGTGAGCGGGAGGGGGGTGTGGGCCGCGGCCAGGACGAGGTTGCCGAAGCGCTTGCCGCGCAGCACGGCGGGGTCGGCGATCAGGCAGACCTCGGGGAAGACCGCCAGCAGGGTGGCGGCCTGGGCCCGGGCGAAGGCGAGTTGGCCACCGTCGGTGATGTTGGCGACGTAGCGGCCGGTGCCGGTGAGGGCCCGGGCGGCGAGCCGGGCGAACTCGACGGTGGCGCAGTGCGCCGGGACCCGGGCGCCCGCGAAGACGTCGGCGATCACCAGGTCGGTGGAGCCTTCGGGGGTGCGTTCCAGGACGGCGCGGGCGTCGCCGCCGCGGACCTTGATCTGCCAGCCGCGGTCGAGCGGGAGCTCGGTGCGGACGAGTTCGGTGAGCGCGGTGTCGATCTCGGCGACCTGCTGCCGGGAGCGCGGCCGGGTGGCGGCCGTGTAGCGGGCCAGGGTGAGCGCGCCGCCGCCGAGGTGCAGCACCGAGATCGGCTGCCGGGCGGGGGCGGCCAGGTCGATCAGGTGGCCGATCCGCCGCTGGTACTCGAAGCCGAGGTGGGTGGGATCGGCGAGGTCGACCAGGGACTGCGGGGCGCCGTCGAGGACGAGTTGCCAGGCGTGCGGCCGGTCGCGGTCGGGGCGCAGTTCGGCGGTGCCGGAGGCGACGGTCGCGGTGAGCGGGCCGTCGGTGTGCGCGCGGCCGGGGACGGCGGGGGCGGGGGTGGTACGTGAGCGGCCCATGCGCCCATTATCCGATGATCAGCCGAAGCCTCCGAGCGCGCGGGACTCCCCCGTCCGCCGGGGTGTTCAGAGCGGGCCCAGGCCGCCCGCCGTGAGCGTGGTGGCGGCCTCGCACAGCGCCGAGCGGAGCACCCACGCGTCGGTCGGGCGGGCGCACGGCTGCGAGCCGGACGGCGGGATGATCCAGCGCGGATCGGTGGGCGGGAGCAGGTCGGCGCCGGCGGTACAGGTCGAGCCCGGCAGGTGCCAGCGCAGTGCGGTGCCGGCCGGGACGAGGAAGGCGATCGCGGAGCCGCCGGAGGTCTGCTGGACCACCCCGCAGGCGCGCCGCAGCCGCAGGATGTCGACCGCCTCCAGCCCGTGCCGGACCTGCACCGTCACCGTGTCGTACTGGGCGACCCGCACCACGACGCCACCGGCCTGGCCCGCGCCGGTGCAGGCGGGGACGGCCGGCGGGACGGGCCGTACGGAGGAGGCGGGCAGCACGGCCGGGGCAGCCGGGCGGCGGTACTGGGGAACTCCGGTGGCCATGGGGGACCTCCTGTCGCCTGGGTCGCGCGGACACCGGGTGGCGCCCCACCGCCCGGTCGGGCAGCGGGGAACCGGCACGGGAGGGGGCCCGCACCGTCGGCGTCCATGTACCAGGACAACGCGCGACCACCCTCCTAGGCCACGGCCTCCGACACGGCAAGCCATGGCATTTCATGGCAGAACGCGGCAACTAAGTCCGAATTGTCCGCAATTGACCCACCCTCGCTTCACAACTCACTGTGCACGCCGAGTAACTGCGGGTACTGTCATGGCGACGCGGCGACCCCCTCCCGGAGGCCCGCCGCGACCGCGCCGGTACGACCTCGGAGTTCAGCATGGCAGCCACGCGGACCGGCCGATCCCGGCCGGCGAACGTTCCCAACCTGGTAATGCAGGAGCTGCGCGGCAACCTCTCCCCGAGGGAGTTCGCCATGCTGGTTCGGCGGGCCGCCCGGGAGATCGGCGAGCACGTGTCCTGCGACGCGCGCTACATCGGGCGGATCGAGTCCGGCGAGATCCGCAGTCCCAACTACGCCTACCAGCGGGTGTTCCAGCACATGTGGCCGGGGCGGACGCTGGCGGACCTCGGGTTCACCCCGCGCAAGACCGCCCACCACCGCCCGCCGGGCACCGACCCGACCGGCGCACCCGAGCAGGCCGCCGACCGGGCCGACGAACCGACGGTACGACCGGCCCCCCGCGCCACCACCCCCCGCCCCACCGCCCGCTTCACCACGCACCCGCTCACCCACCCACCCACCGATCCGACCGCCGGACCAGCCGCCCCGGCCGGCCCGCCGGACCCGTTCCATCGGCCTGACGAGGAGGACGACGTGCTTCGCCGTACGTTCCTGAACGGCGGCTCCGCCGCGGTGGCGGCCGCCTTCGGCATGGACCGGCCGGCTTCGGCCGCGCCACTGCCCACCGACCCCCTGTCCACCGACCCCCGGTCCACCACCCCGCTGCCCACCGTCCCGCCGCCGAGCGAGCGCCGCCGGGTCGGCGACGCCGAGGTCCGCAGCGTGGAGCAGGCGGTCCGCCACATCCGGCTGCTGGACGACGTGCACGGCGCGGACACCCTGTTCGACCTGGCCGGCCAGTCGCTGCGCAATGCCTACGTGCTGCTCAACGACGGCGAGTACAGCGCGGAGACCGCGCGCCGCCTGCAGACCGGCGCGGGCGCACTCGCCATCTCCGTCGGCTGGTTGGCGCACGACTCGAACCGGATGCTGGAGGCCAGGTCGTTCTACTCGGAGGCGCTGGCGACGGCGCGGATGTCGCAGGACACCGCACTGGAGGCGCACGTGTTCAGCAACAGCTCCTTCCTGGCCCGGGAGTCGGGCCGCCCCCGGGAGGCGCTGCGGGCCTCCCAGGCCGGGCAGACCGTGGCGGCCGGCCAGGGCTCGGACTGGCTGCTGTCGCTGATGGTGATGCGCGAGGCGAACGCCTGGGCGCTGCTCGGCGACCGGAAGGCCTGCGAGCAGGCGCTGAAGCGGGCGCACGACCTGTTCGACCGCGGGCCGAAGGACGCCGATCCGGAGTGGCTGTCCTTCTTCGGGGAGGCCGAGCTGGCCGGCCAGGAGGCCCAGTGCTGGTCGGCGCTCGGAGACTGGAAGCGGGCGAACGACCGGGCCGAGCAGGCGGTGGGGCTGCAGTTGCCGCACTTCGCCCGCAACCGGGCGCTGTACACCGCCGAGTTGGCGCACGACCGGCTGGGCCGGGGCGATGTGGCGGGCGCGGCACTCCAGGGCTCGGAGGCGGTGGCGATGTTCGACCAGGTCAGCTCGACGCGGATCCGCGGCATGCTGGCGCACACCGCGGACCGTCTGCGCAGGCACTCCTCGGTGGCGGAGGTACGGGAGTTCCTGGAGGGCTACGACGGCACCGTCGCGGCCTGACCAGGCGAGACGCACCGGCCCTCCACCGCACCGACCCGCTCCCGCGTCGACCCGCCGAGGGATCAGCCCTGTTCGAGGTGGCTGTGGTCGTTCCAGATCTCGACGGCGGGCAGCCCGTACTCCCAGGACAGCACGGACAGCGCGGCGGTGCCGAGCTTGAAGCGCTGCGCGTACTCGGGCGGGAGGCCGAGCCAGCGGGCGGTGAGGATGCGCAGCAGGTGGCCGTGGGCGAACAGCACCACCTCGCAGTCGGCGCAGTGCATGGTGGTGGTGTTCGCGTCGGGGACGCCGTGCCGTGCGTTGAGTTCGGCGAGGAAGGCGTCGACCCGGGCGGCGACCTCGGAGAGCTTCTCGCCGCCGGGGACGCCGTCGCGCCAGATCAGCCAGCCGGGCCGGTCGGTGGCGCGGATGTCGGCGCCGGTGCGGCCCTCGTACTGGCCGTAGTCCCACTCCAGCAGTTCGGGGCGGTCGACGGCGCGGTCGCCGAAGCCGGCCAGTTCGGCGGTGTCGCGGGCGCGGGACAGCGGGCTGGTGTAGACGGTCGCGTCGGACAGGCCGTTCCACGGGGCGCGGCGGAGCCGCTCGCCGAGGGCGCGGGCCATGGCGCGGCCGTCGTCGGTGAGCGGGATGTCGGTGCGGCCGGTGTGCCGGCCGGTGGCCGACCAGGCGGTCTCGCCGTGGCGGACCAGCACGATACGGGCGGGCATGGGGGTCTACCTCGTTCGAAGTTCGACGTTCGAGAAATCGGAGAAGTCGGAGAAGTCGGACCGCGCCGTCGCGGACCACCGGCCCATGATCCCCCACCGCGCCCGCGGGTTCGAGCGGCGGGCTCCGCTCTGTCGGTGCCGGATGCGAGACTGGGCCGCACCATGAACGTCTCGCACTTGGGGCAGGCTTCCCCGTCGCTGCGGCGACTCTCCGAGCTGCGCGGCCCCGCGCCGCAGCGCAGTCTCGATGCCCGGGCCCTCGCCGCTCTCGCCGCCAATCCCGGATGCCGCCGCCGCGCGCTGCTGGACGCTGCGGGGGTGGACAAGACCGCGCTGGCCGACCGCTTGGGCCGCCCCGCGCCGTTCGGCCAGTCGCCGTTCGCGATCCGCCGGGGCCTGCAGTTCGAGTCCCGCTTGAAGCGGGACGGCTACGCGGTGCTGTTGCAGCCGCTGCGCCGGTTGTTGGGCGTGCCGGAGGAGGAGGTGGCGTCCCTGGCGGTGCCGGATCTGCTGCCGTCGCAGTCCCCCGCGGTGCGCACGGAGCGGACGTTGGCGGCGCTGGCCGAGGCGGCCGCGGATCCGGCGGGGTGGACGCTGCTGGACCATCCGATGCTGCGGCTGGAGGTGGCGGGCAGCCCGGCGTACCTGGAGCCGGACGCGGTGGTGGTGCACGGCGGCCGGTGCACCGTGGTGGAGATCAAGTCCTTCCCGGTGCTGGACGGTTCGGCCGATCCGGCGAAGGTGGGCGCGGCGGCCCGGCAGGCGGCGGTGTACGTGCTGGCCCTGCAGGAGGCGGCGGCCCGGCTGGCCGGCCGCGAGCCGTCGGACGACCCCTACGCGGTGCAGGAGCTGCCCGGCGCGCCGGAGTTGACGGTGCTGCTGGTCTGCCCGAAGGACTTCTCCAACCACCCGGTCGCGGTGCCGGTCGATGTGCGGCGTGAACTGTCCACCACGCGGCGGCAGTTGTCGCGGATGACCAGGGTGGAGCAGTTGCTCGCGGCGCTCCCGGAGGGGGTGACCTTCGACCTGGCGCGGGACGACGCGGGTGCGCCGACCCGTCCGGTGGAGGAGTTGGAGCGGGCGGTGGCGGCGGTGCCGGCGGCGTACGGTCCGGAGTGCATCTCGACCTGTGAGCTGGGTTTCCACTGCCGGGCGCAGGCCCGTTGCTCGGGTGCGGTGGAGCAGTTGGGCCGGGGGGTGCGCGGGGAGTTGGGCGCGCTGGGCACGGTGGCGGAGGCGTTGGCGGCGGCCGAGCGGGGCGTGGTGGCGGCGCTGGAGCCCGCGCTGCTGGCGGAGTTGGGCCTGGACGAGGCGTCCGAGCGGCTGGCGTACGCGGCGCGGCTGCGGGCGGAGGCGTTGACGGCCGGGGGCGTGCGGCTCCGGGACGCCGAGCCCGGGGGCGTGCGGTGAGCCTGCTGTCCACGCTGGCGCGCCTGGAGGCGGTGCGCGGTCAGCGGGCGGAGCCGGTGGCGACGGTGCGGCACCGCCACCTGTCGGACCGTCCGATGGTGCTGGTGCCGTTGGCGGCGGCGGGCGAGGCGGGCGCCCCGCTGGCGGTGCTGCTGGGCACGGACCGGGACGCGCCCCGGCTGCACGTGGTGCCGCAGCCGCTGAACCGGACCCAGCGTTCGGACTTCCTGGCGGCGATGGCGGCGGACGTGGTGCCGTACCTGGAGTCGTTCGGCGAGCAGGTGGAGCTGCTGGAGGGTTCGGAGAAGGACCCGGTGAGCGGCGAGAAGGTGCCGGTGGTGCGGGAGTTGTGCGCGGACGCGCCGCAGCTGATCGTGCCGAACATGGCGGGCGTGTCGCACCTGGCGCTGCTGGGCCGTTCGACCCGGTTCCGTCGCACGGCGGAGGATCCGGATCCGGGCGAGTACCCGGCGCCGACCCGGGTGCCGCTGCTGGGGCGGTGGTTGACGCATCTGACGGACCGGGCGCAGGTGCCGGGTTCGTCGATGCTGCTGGCGATGACGGGTCTGCTGGCGCGGCACTGGGCGACGGGCCAGTCGAACCTGGAGGACCAGCACCTGGCGGCCCGGCTGGCCTGGCACCTGCCGCCGGAGGGCCTGGAGCCGCCGGCGACGGGTGCGGTGGCCGCGGAGTGGGTGGAGTCGGCGCGCGACGGGGAGGGTCTGCTGGTGCATCCGCCGGCCGGCCCGGTGACGGATCCGCGGTTCGACGAGCGGGTGCTGGCCCCGGCGATCCTGCGGCACGACGCGGCGGTGGCGGTGTGGGAACAGGCCGAGGCCGCGCGGGACGCGGAGCAGTCGCTGCGCGCGGCGGGCCTGGTGGAGCAGGCCCGCGCGGAGCTGGCCCGGGTGCTGCGGGCGGCGACGCTGCCGACCTGGCGCGACGTGTGGCGGGGTCTGGATCTGCTGCGGGAGCTGCCGCCGGCGGATCACCTCCCGGACCGCTGGGAGGGCGACCGCTGGTCGTTCACCATGCACCGGGACAGGGTGGCGGCGGGCGAGCCGCCGCAGCCGCGCCGGGACGACGCGGTGACGGCGGCCCGCAAGCTGGCGCAGCGCGAGCGGGAGCAGGCGAAGCTGGAGATCCAGGAGGCGCTGGACGATCCGCTGGCGATGGCGGAGCGCCGGCTGGCGGGCGAGGCGTTCGCCGGCGAGGTGGTGGACGTGGTGCCGGAGTGGACGCAGGGCAAGTCGCCGAAGCCGCGTCCGCTGCTGGTGGTGCGCACCGGCGACCGTCCGCACGCGGATCCGGGCCGGGAGGTGTACCGGGCGCACGCGGAGCCGGCGCAGCGGGCGGAGATCGTCTCGTCGGCGCCGGGCGAGGTGGTGGTGCGGCTGCTGTCGGGGATGGGTCGGCGCAAGGATCCGGAGCCGGGCAGTGTGCCGGAGGTGGGCAGCGGGGTGGTGTTCACGCTGTTCGAGTTGTCGCCGCGCCAGTCGGCGCCGTTGCCGGAGCCGGCGGACACTCCGTGGACGCACGGCGGTCCGCCGGTGGTCGGCGAGGATTCACCGGCCGGTGCGGACGAGTGGGAATGACGTACGGATGAGCTTCTCTGGAGAGCTGGTGACCGACCCTCTGGGCGCCGTGGCGGCGCTGTCGCCGGGTGAGGCGGCGGACCGCGCCGTGGCGGGGATTCTGGACGCGGTGGTGCGGCCGCGCCCGGGTGCGCCGCGCGGGGTGGTGGTGGATTCGCCCCCGGGTGCGGGCAAGTCGACGCTGGTGGTGCGGGCGGCCCGGGAGCTGGTGGGCGCGGGCGAGCGGCTGATGATCGTCGCGCAGACCAACAGCCAGGTGGACGACCTGGTGGACCGGTTGGCGTCGAAGGCCCCGGAGATCTCGATCGGCCGTCTGCACGCGGGTGACGCGAAGCCAGCGCCGGAGGCGTTGCGGCACGCGAACGTGACCGCGAAGGACAAGGTCGCGGATCTGCTGGAGCAGGACGTGGTGATTTCCACGGCGGCGAAGTGGCAGTGGGTGAAGACCGAGCAGCCGTGGCGGCAGGCGATCGTGGACGAGGCGTACCAGATGCGTTCGGACGCGCTGCTGGCGGTGGCGCGGCTGTTCGAGCGGGCGCTGTTCGTGGGCGATCCGGGGCAGCTGGACCCGTTCACGGTGGTGGGCACGGACCAGTGGGCGGGCCTGTCGTACGACCCGTCGAGTTCGGCGGTGGTGACGCTGCTGGCGCACAATCCGTCGATCCGGCCGCACCGGCTGCCGGTGTCCTGGCGACTGCCGGCGTCGGCGGCGCCGTTGATCTCCTCGGCGTTCTACCCGTACACGCCGTTCCGTTCGGGCACCGGTCCGGGTGACCGGACGCTGCGGGCGGGGGTGCGGGCGGACGGTTCGGCGGTGGACGCGGCGATCGACGAGGCGGCGGAGAGCGGTTGGGCGCTGCTGGAGCTGCCGGCCCGGCACACGGTACGGACGGACGCGCAGGCGGTGGCGGCGGTGGCGCAGACGGTGCGGCGGCTGCTGGAGCGGGAGTTGACGGCGGTCTCGGAGCAGGGTTCGGCGTCGTTGTCGGCGGGCCGGGTGGCGGTGGGGACGGCGCACCGGGACCAGGCGGCGGCGGTGCGGGCGGAGCTGGCGCGGCTGGGGGTGCCGGTGGATCCGGCGCTGGGCGAGGCGGTGACGGTGGACACCGCGAACCGTCTGCAGGGCCGGGAGTACGACGTCACGGTGGTGCTGCATCCGCTGTCGGGCCGGCCGGACGCGACGGCGTTCCATCTGGAGACGGGCCGGCTGTGCGTGCTGGCGTCGCGGCACCGGCACGCGTGCATCGTGGTGGCGCGGGCGGGCATCGCGGAGCTGCTGGACGAGCATCCGGCGACGGAGCCGGTGCAGCTGGGGGTGGCGGTGAAGTTCCCGGACGGCTGGGAGGCGAACCACGCGGTGCTGGCGCGGCTGTCCGAGCACCGGGTGCGCCTGGCCTGACGCGCCCCGGCGTGCGGTGGGCGGTGCGCGCCGGTGGCGGGGAATAGCAACCGGAGGTGCACCGTTCCGCTGGTTGCGGTCCGCGCGCGACAATGGGCGACGGCCGTCTTCCCCTCACCACCCCGGAGGTGCCCCGCCATGCCCGACTCGCACCCGCAGGCGTCCGACCAGAGCGGTGCGCCGGTTCCGGCTGCCGTACCGGCCGTGCCGGGGCCTGGCGATCGGGGGCGTCGGATCCGCCCGGCCCAGTTGATCTTCGAACCGGAGGGCAGGGAGCCCGAGCCGGAGCGTTTCTTCGACCTGGAGTCGATCGCCGATCCGGCCGAACTGCTGTCCCGTTCCACCGAGTTGGCGTTGGCGTTCCGCGCCGCGGCGGAGCGTGCGACGGACTTCCAGGCGATCGCCGCGGCCCAGCTCGCCGATCCGCGCCGGTTCGACGCGCTGTCGGCCGAGCAGATCGCCGAGCGCGCCGAGTGGACGCCCGACTACGCGGTGAAGATGGTCGAGTACGGCCGCGTGCTGCAGCGCCGGGGCCCGGAGGAGTAGCCGGCACCAGGCCGCTGGCATATGCGGCGGGCGATGGTACGCCCTCGCCGCCGCCGGTGTCCGGTGAACGCGGTTTTCGCCGCCGCCCCGGGCGCGCCGGGTCCACGCTGGGCGGGTGGACATCTGGACCTATCAATCCGTCGAGTACGTCAGCGTCGCCGGGGAAGCGTGGCTGGCCTCCGCCAGCGAGTACCCGAGCAGCATGCGCGCGCTGTGGGAGGCCCGCCCGTGGGCGCCCGCCGTCCTCCCGTGCGGCCGGGTCTTCGACGTGATCAGCATGCCGGCGGTGTTCGGCCGCCGGGTGCTCGACGAGCTGTGGGCCTCCGGCCCGGGCTGCGGCCCGGTCGCCGCCTACCGCGGCCGCACCCTGCTGTTCGTGCAGCCCGGCACGGCGGCCCGGCTGCGCACCCTGCTGGCCTGGGAGGAGTGGGCCCGGGACGTCCCGCCGCTGCTCTGCCACGGCGCCGGCGACGCGGTGACCGTCCCCCCGGTGCAGCGCGCCATGGATGCCACCGACACCGCCGGGGGCCGCTGGATCGTCGCCCCCGACACCCGCGAGCCGTGGCTGCCGGGCGCCGCCGTGGTCCTGTGGGCCTGTGTCCGCGCGGCCCGCGCCCGCGCCCCGCACGACTCCGGCGACCTGCTGCCGAACGCCCGCTGAACCCGCGGTGCCCGGCGGGCGGCGTCCCGGCCGGAAACGGATTTGGGCTCCGGCCCGGGCCGCTGCTAAAGTCTTCCACGTCAGCAAGCGCCGCTAGCTCAGTTGGTTAGAGCAGCTGACTCTTAATCAGCGGGTCCGGGGTTCGAGTCCCTGGCGGCGCACAGACGGTCGAAGGCCCCTCGCGGAAGCGGGGGGCCTTCGGCGTTTCGGTGCAGAGACAACAACGAGCCCGATTATCACCCCGGCAACCTTCCAAGGCGCCGTGGTCGACGCGGGCCGTGGTCTACGTTGTACGAATCGCGCGAACTACCCGAGGAAGCGGTCATGGCTGGCAAAAGCGATCTGTGGGAGGCCTTGGCCAGCGAACACGCGGCCGCCCTTCAAGACCTTGGCATCCAGGTCCGATTCGCTCCTGGAGACATGATCCTGCGCGAGCACGAGCCATCGTCACACGCTGTCCTGCTCCACGAGGGCATCGTCAAGGTGGCGATCGCCGCAGAGACCGGCCACGAGGTCATCCTCGGCCTCCGAGAGGGGCCCGACATCGTGGGCGAGATGGCCGCGTTGGACGGCCAACCCCGGTCCGCGTCGGTGGTCGCGAAGACTTCAGTCACCGCAACCATGATCGCCGCCGGCCAGCTCAACGGCTTCCTGGATGCACACCCGGAGGTTCTACGGACGTTGGTACGGATCCTGATGGCGCGGCTCCGCCAGTCGGATCAGGCCCGACTTGAAGCGGCATCGCAGAACGTCAGCCAACGGATCGCAACACAACTCGTGCTTCTGGCAGATCAGTTGGGCAGGCCATCGGACAGCCCGGACACACCGTCGATCACTCTGCCCATTACCCAGAACGAGTTGGCAGCGATGGTCGGAGCCTCCCGCGAGGCCGCGACCAAGGCTCTACACCTACTGCGCAAGCAGGGCGCGATCACCACCAGTCGCGGCCAGATCGCCGTCGTCGATCTCCCCCGCCTTCAGGCGGCGGCGGGCGACCGCTGAGGTCCGAGCGGTATTTTTCCCACTCTTCCAGTAGATCTGACCATACGTTAGAGTATCTGTATGCAGATGCCCGCGCTCAAGACTTTCCTGGGCTTGGACATCGTGGGTTTCACTCGGCCCGATCGCACCGATGGTTCCTGCCTGGCGATGCGACGTGTCCTGTACAGCGCGCTGGCTGCCGGGCTCCGGGCAGCTGATGTTCAACCGTCGGCTTACGAGATGCTCGACCGCGGGGACGGAATTATGAGCCTCCTCGAGGCTGGCGTCGAACTTGGCGACGTTCTCGGCACCGTTGTGCCGTCGCTGGCGGCAGCTCTTCACGACCACAATGCCGTGGCCGTGCACCCCGAACAGATCCAACTGCGAGCCGTACTGCACACAGGGGTAACGGTTCAGGACGAGAAGGGCTATGTCGGTAGGGACATCAGCCATGCTTTCCGGCTGCTGGATGCTCCGGAACTCCGGCTTGCCGTTGCCGAAGGTCGAGCCGAACTCGTCCTTGCGGTGACGGATGCCGCCTGGCGTCAGCTTCGGCCGGATCAGCGCGATCTGCCGATCCACCCATTCCGTCGCACTCTGCTCAGCACCAAAGACGCTGCCGCGCAGGCTTGGGTGGCGATCGTGACACCCGACCGGTATCCGGCAGCCTGACCGCACTCTGCACTCCACTTCTTCACCACGGCGGGCGTACGGCTCGTTGGCCAAGGAACTGCAGCTCACCGCACCGTTCAGTCACGCCCAGAGATGAGGACACGACCTCATGAACAGCACCCCGTCCTGGTTCGACGAGCAGCCCCATGGCGGGCAAGAACCGGAATCGCAGTCCGGCTGGAGGATTGCTTCGCTGCCCGTGCCGCTCCCTCGGAATGCAACGAAAGCGGTCGCGCATTACCGAGGCATGGCACCGGCCGGCCTCGCCGCCTACATCCCGTTCGGCAACGTTCACGGCGAGACTCTCTGGGCGCTGGTGATCGTGATCGCCATCCTGGCAGTGGCAGACATCGCCATCACGCGGCGCCACGCCGGTCCGGCATAACCTGTCCGGACCGATACGGCTCCGCGCACTTCCCGGTCAGGTCACCGCTCTGGACCATCGACTCGCGGCCATTGATATCTGTTCCATGTGTCGAAGAGCGCCCGAGGGTTGATGAGACGACTCACCGGCCAGCCATGGTCGAGTCCGGCGAGTTCGGGTTCGCGCTCCTGGTGGCGTTCCCGGGCATGGCCCGAGGCTCGGCCGGACGCGCGTAAAGGGCTGCTAATGTCCCGGTCATGGCGTCCGACGACCTGCATTCCGACTGGGCCGCCTGGCTCGACGCCGAGCTCGCCGAGGCCGAGGCGGCCGCGTTGCGCGCCCATCGGCGCGAGGAGCTCCAGCGGCGGCTGCGGCGGGTTCTCGCGTGGACGGGGGCGGTGACGCTGACGGCCGGACTCGGGTTCGGGCTGGTGTACACGGCCCAGCACGGCCCGCAGCCGCGTCCGGCGGGGCCGACGGCCTCGGTGGCGCCGACCCCGGAAGGCTGATCAGGGCAGCAGGACCACCACGAGTCGGCGTGGCCCGTGGACGCCCTTGACCCGGATCATCTCGATGTCGGCGGTGGCGGACGGCCCGCTGACGAAGGTGAGCGGCCGGGTCGGGTCGACTGCGGCGAGCGCGCCGGACAGCGCGGAGTGCACCTGGTCGCCGCGGACCACGCAGACGTGCAGGTCGGGCAGCAGGGTGGCGGCGCGCCGGCCCTGGCCCGCTCCGCCATCGAGGATCAGGGTGCCGGAGTCGGCGACGGCGGCGGCACAGCTCGTCAGGACGGCGTCGGCGGCGTCGAGTTGGGCGTTGGTCAGCGGCAGCGTGTCGGCGAGCGGTTCCCCGTTCCAGTGGGCGGCCCATCCGTCCGGCAGTCCGGCGGGCAGCACCACGCTGCGCGCGCCCGCCAGCGCCTGCGCCACGGCGGGGCCGGCCTGTTCGGCGCGCAGCACGGTGGCCCCGTACTCCTCCAGCCGCCGGGTGAACAGCGCGAGGACGGCGGGCCGGTCGGCCTCGTCGAGGCCGGGGGCGTGCCGCAGGTAGCGGCGGGGCGGTTCGGGCGCCGGCGGGACGGCGGCGGCGCGGATCCGGCGGAGGATCTCGGTGCGGGCGTCGGTCATCGGGCAGCTCCTTCGGTCCGCTTCCACCAGCCGCGGAAGGATTCCCGGGGGATGTCGGGCAGGGCACGGCTGTCGGTCCAGCCGCCGAGCGGGCCGGGCAGGCTGATCCGGCGGGGCAGCAGCAGCGGGCCGACGACGCCGGTGGTCTTCACGGCGGCCTTCCAGGCGGCCTGGTGCGCCATGACGCTGCCGACGGCGCCGAGCGCGGCGCGTTCGACGGGGTGGTGTCCGCCGTCGGCGACCTGGGCGCGCAGGTCGAGCAGCACGTCGGTGAAGCGGATCCGCACCGGGCAGACCTCGTTGCAGGCCCCGCACAGCGTGGAGGCGTAGGGCAGCGACGCGGTCTGCGCGTCGTCGAGGCCCTTGAGCAGCGGGTTGAGGATGGCGCCGATCGGCCCGGGGTAGACGGAGCCGTAGGCGTGGCCGCCGGTGCGCTCGTACACGGGGCAGATGTTCATGCAGGCGCCGCAGCGGATGCAGCGCAGGGCCTGCCGGCCGACCGGGTCGGCGAGCGCGCGGGTGCGGCCGTTGTCGACCAGGACGAGGTGGAAGGTCTGCGGGCCGTCGCCGTCGGTGGTGCCGGTCCAGGTGCTGGTGTAGGGGGCCATCCGTTCGCCGGTGGCGTTGCGGGCGAGCAGTTGCAGGAAGACTTCGAGGTCCTGCCAGCTCGGGACGGTCTTCTCGATGCCGACGACGGAGATCAGGGTGTCGGCAAGGGTGAGGCACATCCGCCCGTTGCCCTCGGATTCGACGACGACCAGGGTGCCGGTCTCGGCGACCAGGAAGTTGGCGCCGGAGACGGCGACCTTGGCGCCGAGGAACTTCTCCCGCAGGTGCAGCCGGGCCGCTTCGGCGAGTTCGGCGGGGTCGTCGGTGAGGCCTTCGGGCGCGGGCCGGCCGTGCCGTCCCATCTCGCGGACGAAGATGTCGCGGATCTCGCTGCGGTTGCGGTGCAGCGCGGGCACCACGACGTGCGAGGGCAGGTCGTCGCCGAGTTGGACGATGGTGGCGGCGAGGTCGGTCTCGCGGGCGTTGATCCCGGCGGCTTCGAGGGCGGCGTCGAGTCCGATCTCCTCGGTGAGCATCGACTTGACCTTGACGATCTCGCTCTCGCCGGTGGCCCGGACCAGGTCGGTGACGATCCGGTTGGCCTCGGCGGCGTCCCGCGCCCAGTGGACGGTGCCGCCGGCCGCAGTGACCTTCTCCTCGACCTGGAGCAGGTACTCCTCCAGGTTGCCCAGCACCCGGTCCTTGATCGCGGCGGCGCTGTCGCGCAGCGCCTCCCAGTCGGGGCGTTCGGCGGCCAGCACCGCCCGCTTGCCGCGGATGGTGTGCGTGGCGCGCCGCACGTTCTCCCTCAACTGCCGGTTGCCGACTTCGCGTTCGGCGGCTTCGGGGAAGGCGGGCCAGCCCAGGAACGACCTTGTCATCGCGCACTCTCCACCACGGGGACGCCGGGCAGCGGCCCGTCCTGTTCGGTCCGGGCCAGGATCTCCACCAGGTGCACGGTGCGCACCGGGTGGCCGTCCCTGGTGAGCCGGCCGCCGATGTTCATCAGGCAGGAGTTGTCGACGGCGGCCAGCACGGTCGCCCCGGTCTCCCGCACGTGCCGGGCCTTGTCGCCGTTCATCGCGCCGGAGACGGCCGGGTTCTTCACCGAGAAGGTGCCGCCGAAGCCGCAGCACTCGTCCTGGGCGGGCAGGTCGACCAGGTCGATGCCACGGACGGCGCGCAGCAGCCGGTGGGGCCGGTCGCCGAGCCGGGTGGCGCGCAGGCTGTGGCAGGTCGGGTGGTAGGTGACCCGGTGCGGGAAGTACGCGCCGACCTCCTCGACGCCCAGCCGGTCGGTCAGGTACTGCGTCAACTCGACGACGCGCGGCGCGAGTTCGGCGACGGCGCGGGCCAGCCCGGGGTCGCCGGCGGCAGCCAGCGGGTAGGCCTCGGCGGGCATGCCGGCGCAGGACGCGGAGGGCACCACGATCTCGTCGTAGCCGCCGAAGGTGTCCACGAAGTGCCGGGCCAGCTTGGCGGTCTCGCGCCGGTAGCCGGTGTTGAAGTGCATCTGCCCGCAGCAGCTCTGGCCGGGCGGGAAGTCGACCTCGACGCCGAGTCGGCGCAGCAGGGTGACGGCGGCGCGGCCGGTGTCGGGGAAGAGGGTGTCGCCCAGGCAGGTCACGAACAGGGCGGTTCGGGGGGCGTTCGGAGGCATGCCGCCATCATAGATGCAAGCATGGATGCAAGACGGGACGCCGTGGCAGAATGGCGGGGTGACCGACGCCCAGCCCAGCCCCGCCGCGCACCCCGGGTCCACCGCCGAACGGGCCTACCACCATGTCCGCAACCGGCTGCTGGACGGCACCTGGCCGGGCGGCACGCTGCTCTCCGAGGGCGTGGTCGCGATCGACCTGGGCCTGTCCCGCACCCCGGTCCGGGAGGCGTTCCTGCGTTTGCAGTCGGAGGGTTTCCTGCGGCTGTACCCGAAGCGCGGCGCGCAGGTCGTCCCGATCGCGCCGGGCGAGGCCCGCAACGTGCTGGCCGCCCGGGTGCTGTTCGAACGCGCCGCGGTGGACGCGCTCGCCGAACGCGGCCCGGCCGCGCTGACGGCCGCCGCCGCGGAACTGCGCGCGGCCTGCGAGCACCGCGACCCGCACCCGGTGGAGGCCGGCCGGCACTTCCACCTGACGCTGCTGCGGGCGGCCGACAACCCCGTCCTGACCTCCCTGTACGAGACCCTGTGGGACCGTCAGATACGCATCTCCGCCGCCGCCACCGCGACGCCGGAGCACGCGGAGGAGGACCACGCCGAGCACCTGGCGCTCGCCGAGGCCCTGGCCGTCCCCGACCCGGAGGCGGCCCGCGCGCTCATCTCGGCGCACGCGGACTCGCTGCTGGCCCGGATCGGCTGACCCCGGGCACGACGAGGGCCCCCGGGGGAACGCTCCCCCGGGGGCCCTCGCGCAGGTCGGACTACTCGCGGCCGCGCAGCTCCCGGTAGCGGGCGACCAGGGCGGCGGTGGAGCCGTCCAGCGCCTCGCCGCCCTCGCCGGTCAGCAGCACCGGCTCGATCTTCTTGGCGAGGACCTTGCCGAGCTCGACGCCCCACTGGTCGAAGGAGTCGATGTTCCACACCGCGCCCTGGACGAACACCTTGTGCTCGTAGAGGGCGATCAGCTGGCCGAGCACGTACGGGGTGAGCTCGTCGGCCAGGATGGTGGTGGTCGGGTGGTTACCGCGGAAGGTCTTGTGCGGGACGAGCTCGGCGGGCACGCCCTCGGCCGCGACCTCCTCGGCGGTCTTGCCGAACGCCAGCGCCTGGGTCTGCGCGAAGAAGTTGGCCATCAGCAGGTCGTGCTGGGCGACCAGGCCGGCCCCCAGGTCGTCGACGGGGCGGGCGAAGCCGAGGAAGTCGGCGGGGATGACCTTGGTGCCCTGGTGCAGCAGCTGGTAGTACGCGTGCTGGCCGTTGGTACCGGGGGTGCCCCAGACCACGGGGCCGGTCTGCCAGTCGACGGGGCGGCCGTCGCGGTCCACCGACTTGCCGTTGGACTCCATGTCGAGCTGCTGGAGGTACGCGGTGAACTTCGACAGGTAGTGCGAGTACGGCAGCACGGCGTGCGCCTGGGCGTCGAAGAACGCGCCGTACCAGACCCCGAGCAGGCCGAGCAGCAGCGGGACGTTCCGCTCGGCGGGCGCGGTGCGGAAGTGCTCGTCGACCAGGCGGAAGCCGGCCAGCATCTCCTGGAAGCGCTCCGAGCCGATCGCGATCATCAGCGACAGGCCGATCGCCGAGTCGTACGAGTAGCGGCCGCCCACCCAGTCCCAGAACTCGAACATGTTGGCGGTGTCGATGCCGAAGTCGGCGACGCCCTGCGCGTTGGTGGACAGCGCCACGAAGTGCTTGGCGACGGCCTCCTCGCCGGCGCCGAGCTGCTCCAGCAGCCAGCTGCGGGCGGCGACCGCGTTGGTGACGGTCTCGATGGTGGTGAAGGTCTTCGAGGCGACGATGAACAGCGTCTCGGCGGCGTCCAGGTCGCGCACCGCCTCGTGCAGGTCGGCGCCGTCCACGTTGGAGACGAAGCGGACCGTCAGGCCGCGGTCGGTGTAGGAGCGCAGCACCTCGTAGGCCATCGCGGGGCCGAGGTCGGAGCCGCCGATGCCGATGTTGACGACGTTGCGGATCCGCTTGCCGGTGTGGCCCCTCCAGGCGCCGGAGCGCACCCGCTCGGAGAAGTCGGCCATCTTGTCGAGCACGGCGTGCACGGCCGGGACGACGTTCTCCCCGTCGACCTCGATCACGGCCTCGCGCGGGGCGCGCAGCGCGGTGTGCAGGACGGCGCGGCCCTCGGTGGTGTTGATCTTCTCGCCGCGGAACATCGCGTCGCGCAGCTCGGCGACGCCGGTGGCGGCGGCGAGCTCCCGCAGCAGGTCCAGGGTGCGGTCGGTGACCAGGTTCTTCGAGTAGTCGACGAACAGGTCGCCGACCTGGAGGGTGTAGCGGGTGCCCCGGTCGGGGTCGGCGGCGAACAGCTCGCGCAGGTGCTGGTCGCCGAGCTCGGCGCGGTGCTTCCCCAGCGCGGCCCACTGCGGAGTGCGGTCCAACGGGGTCCGGCCGTTGGCGGGGGTGTCCGACATCGGTTGCTCCTTGCGTATGCGGGTGCAGAGACCGGCTGGTTCCGGCGGGAGGGTCTCGCCGGGGCCGGCGGGTACGGTGCACGAGCCGGCACCATCGCCAGCCTTGCCCGGGCCAACCCTATTCCCTGCCGGCCGCCCCGTCCGGACATCCGGCCGCTGGTCGACGGACCGTCACTTCCTGGCCGACTGGAGGTCGAGCGTCCGCAGCACCTGGTCCGCGATCTCGGGGTCGGCGCCGCTCTCGCCGCGCGCGATCAGCACCTCGCGGCGGGACGCGGCGATCATCTCCTGCTCGACCGCGAACGCCTGCCGCCACGTCTTGCCGCGGCGCTTGGCCTCCGCCGCCTCCTCCGCCTCGTAGCGGTCGGGGCAGAGCCGGGCCAGCCGGTCGTGCTGGCGTTCGCGCAGGCGCTCGGTGATCTCCGGCGGCAGCTGGTCGGCCTCCTCCAGCTCGGCCAGCCGGTGCAGCCCGGCCTTGGCGGCCCGCCACCACAGGTCGCGGACGGCCTGCTCGTGGGCGTCGTGGCCGCTGTCCAGGCCGAGCAGCTTCACCACGTAGGGCAGCGTCAGGCCCTGCACCACCAGGGTGAACAGCACGACGCTGAACGCGATGAAGACGATCTCGCTGCGCGCGGGGAAGTCCGCGCCGCTGTGCAGGGTGAGCGGAATGGCCAGCGCCAGCGCGACGGTGGCGACGCCGCGCATGCCGGACCACCACAGCACGACGGTCTCCCGCCAGCTGATCGGGGTGTCCTCGTCGCCCTTGCTGAGCCGCTTGGACAGCCAGGCCGCGGGCAGCAGCCACAGCAGCCGGACCAGCACCACCACGGCGATCACGATCGCGGTGTCGCCGATCATGGTGTGCCAGGTGTCCTTGACGTCCCGCAGGACGGTGGACAGCTCCAGGCCGATCAGGCCGAACGCGACGCCGGTGATCAGCGTCTCGACGATCTCCCAGAACGCGTTGCCGACCAGCCGGAACGACACGTCGTCGGCGTCGGACGCCCGGTCGGCCAGGTACAGCGCGCACACCACCACGGCCAGCACGCCCGAACCGTGCGCCTCCTCGGCCAGCACGTACGCGGCGAACGGCACCAGCAGGTTCAGCGCCACCTGCAGCGTCGGGTCGTCCAGCCGCCCCGCGAGCTTGGCGTTCGCCCAGCCCAGGCCGACGCCGACCGCCACCGCGACCACCGCCGACAGCAGGAACCGCAGCACCGCGTGCCCGGCCGAGAGGTCGCCGCCGACCACCGCCTCGACCGCCAGCGAATACACCACGATCGCGGTGACGTCGTTGAACAGGCCCTCGCTCTCCAGCACCGCGGTCAGCCGGCGCGGCAGCCCGACCTCGCCCGCCACCGCGACGGCCGCCACCGGGTCCGGCGGCGAGACCAGCGCGCCCAGCGCGACCGCCGCCGCGATCGGCACTCCCGGCACCAGCCACGAGAAGGTGCCCGCGACCGCCGTGGTGGTGACGATCACCAGCGCGACGGCCAGCAGCAGGATCGACCGGACGTTGGCCTTGAAGTACCGCACCGAGGAGCGCCGCGCCACCGCGAAGATCAGCGGCGGCAGCACCAGCGGCAGGATGAACTCCGGGTCGACCTCCACGTTCGGGATCTGCGGGATCAGCGCGAACACCAGGCCCACCAGCGTCATCAGCACCGGTTGCGGAATCCGGGTCTTGCGCGCCAGCGGCATCGTCACCACGGAGGCGAGCAGCACCAGGAAGAGCAGCGACAGCTGGCCCACGGATGGTTCCTCTCGGCAGGAAGCGGACGGCCCGGTTCAGCATACGTTCTGGCCCCGACCGGGCCGATTGTGTGTTTCCGGCGCTGACCAGGTAATGTTCTCTCCGTCAGCACGCGCCGCTAGCTCAGTTGGTTAGAGCAGCTGACTCTTAATCAGCGGGTCCGGGGCGGGATCATCGTCGCCGTGGTGGCCGGCGGCACGGCAGTCGCACGAGG
>NZ_JBSGDD010000052.1:0-53435 GCF_053602195.1 Kitasatospora sp. NPDC004531
AGTTCCCCGCGCCCCTGCGGGGCGCGGGGGCGCGGGGAACTGCAGGCCGGGGCGCGGGGCGGCTTTGCTGTGGGGGTGCTCGGGTGGGTGGGCGGGGCGGGCGGGTAATCCGTTTTGTCGCCCGGCGGGGGCTTGGCACAATCCACAGGCATGGGACATGTCGAAATCTCGCACCTGGAGTACTACCTGCCGGACGGGCGGGTGCTGTTCGACGACGCGTCCTTCCGCGTCGGTGAGGGCGCGGCGGTCGCGCTGGTCGGCGCGAACGGCGCGGGGAAGACCACGCTGCTGCGCATGATCGCGGGGGACGTGCAGCCGCACGGCGGTTCGGTGACGGTGAGCGGCGGGCTGGGCGTGATGCGCCAGTTCGTCGGCACCACCGGCCGGGAGGACGCGAAGGACGTCCCCGGCGCGCTGGCCCCGGACGCCTCGGTGCGGGACCTGCTGGTCTCGGTGGCCCCGAAGCGGATCGCCGACGCCGCCCGCACGGTGGACGCCGCCGAGCTGGCGATGATCGCGCAGGACGACGAGAAGTCGCAGATGGCGTACGCCCAGGCGCTCTCCGACTGGTCGGACGCCGGCGGCTACGAGTACGAGGCGGACTGGGACGTCTGCACCATGGCGGCGCTCGGCATGCCGTTCGAGCGCGCGCAGTGGCGCGGCCTGAACACGCTGTCCGGCGGCGAGCAGAAGCGCCTGGTGCTGGAGGCGCTGCTGCGCGGCCCGGACGAGGTGCTGCTGCTGGACGAGCCGGACAACTACCTGGACGTCCCGGGCAAGCGCTGGCTGGAGGAGGCGATCCGGGCCACCAGCAAGACGGTGCTGTACATCTCGCACGACCGGGAGCTGCTGTCCCGCACCGCCGAGAAGATCGTCGCGGTGGAGTCCGGCGCGTCCGGCTCCAGCGTGTGGGTGCACGGCGGCGGCTTCGACACCTTCCACGAGGCCCGCAAGGCCCGCTTCGAGCGCTTCGAGGAGCTGCGCCGCCGCTGGGACGAGGAGCACGCCAAGCTGAAGAAGCTGGTGGTCACGCTGCGGCAGGCGGCGGCGGTCAGCCACGAGATGGCGTCCCGGTACGCGGCCGCGCAGACCAGGCTGAAGAAGTTCGAGGACGCCGGCCCGCCGGAGGCCCCGCCGCGCGAGCAGTCGATCAGCATGCGGCTCAAGGGCGGCCGGACGGGCGTGCGGGCGTTCACCATGCAGGGCCTGGAGCTCACCGGCCTGATGAAGCCGTTCGACCTGGAGGTCTTCTACGGCGAGCGGGTCGGGGTGCTGGGCTCGAACGGCTCCGGCAAGTCGCACTTCCTGCGGCTGCTGGCCGGCGACGAGACGGTGAAGCACGGCGGCACCTGGAAGCTCGGCGCCCGGGTGGTGCCCGGGCACTTCCGGCAGACGCACGCCCACCCGGAGCTGCTGGGCCGCACGGTGCGCTCGATCGTCGAGGAGGAGCACGCGCTGTCCCGGGGCGCGGCGATGTCCGCGCTGCGCCGCTACGAGCTGGACCGGCAGGAGGAGCAGAAGTTCGAGTCGCTGTCCGGCGGGCAGCAGGCCCGGCTGATGATCCTCAAGCTGGAGCTGTCCGGTGTGACGGCGCTGCTGCTGGACGAGCCGACCGACAACCTGGACCTGGAGAGCGCGGAGGCGCTCCAGCAGGGCCTGGAGGCGTTCGACGGCACGGTGCTGTGCGTCACCCACGACCGCTGGTTCGCGCGGACCTTCGACCGCTTCCTGGTGTTCGGCTCGGACGGCCGGGTCTACGAGTCGCCGGAGCCGGTCTGGGACGAGTCCCGGGTGGTCCGCGACCGCTGACCTCGCCGGGCCGGTTTGGAGTCAGCGCCCCGGGCCCGGTATTGTTGGCTGCTGTTGTGCGTATTGGCTCGCTCTATCTCACGTGAGAGGTCGGTACGCCGGAGACACCACAGGCCGAACTCCAGCGGCCAACGCCCGAATTGCGTCCGGGACGGTCGGCTGGAGGCCCCGGGTCTGTGTGCTCCTGTCAGGACCCACTCACTGAAAAGCGAAGGCTACGACCGTGCGTACGTACAGCCCCAAGCCCGGCGACGTCCAGCGTCAGTGGCACGTCATCGACGCGACCGACGTCGTGCTCGGCCGCCTGGCCTCCCAGGCCGCCAACCTCCTGCGGGGCAAGCACAAGGCGATCTACGCGCCGCACGTTGACACTGGTGACTTCGTCATCATCATCAACGCCGACAAGGTGCACCTCTCGGGCAACAAGAAGACCCAGAAGCTCGCCTACCGTCACAGCGGCTTCCCGGGCGGTCTCCGCTCGGTCCGTTACGACGACCTGCTGGCGAACAACCCGGAGAAGGCCGTCGAGAAGGCCATCAAGGGCATGGTTCCGAAGAACAGCCTCGGCCGTCAGATGCTCTCGAAGCTGAAGGTCTACTCGGGCGACCAGCACCCGCACGCTGCGCAGCAGCCGGTGCCGTTCGAGATCTCCCAGGTCGCGCAGTAATTCCGGCCACCCACACCCCAACTGACGTAGAAGAGCTGAGGAACACCGTGGCCGAGACTGCCATCGAGAGCACCCTCGAGGTCGACTTCGACGACGAGAACGTCGACGAGTACACCTCCGAGTCCGAGTACACCACCGAGTCGCTGGCCGGCCGCTTCGGCGAGGCCGTCCCCGGCGCCGGCCTCGGCCGCCGCAAGGAGGCGATCGCCCGCGTGCGCATCGTCCCCGGCACCGGCGTGTGGAAGATCAACGGTCGCACCCTGGAGAACTACTTCCCCAACAAGGTGCACCAGCAGACCGTGAACGAGCCCTTCAAGCTCCTTGAGCTGGACGGCCGTTACGACGTCATCGCCCGCATCGCGGGTGGCGGCGTCTCCGGTCAGGCCTACGCGCTGCGCCTCGGCGTGGCCCGTGCGCTGAACGAGGCGGACGTGGACAACAACCGCGGCCCGCTGAAGAAGGCCGGCTTCCTGACCCGTGACGCCCGCGCCGTCGAGCGCAAGAAGGCCGGTCTGAAGAAGGCCCGCAAGGCGCCGCAGTACAGCAAGCGCTAATCGCACCCCGCATGCGATCCTCGCCCCGGAGCACACTTCGTGCTCCGGGGCGTTGTGCCTCCCGGACTCGTGCGGGGTCCGCGGGGGCTGGTACCAACCGAGCCGACAGGCGCTGACAGGACGGGACGAACGCGAACATGGCACGACTCTTCGGTACGGACGGGGTGCGCGGCGTGGCCAATGTGGGCCTCACCGCGGAACTGGCGCTGGGCCTGTCAGTGGCCGCCGCCCATGTGCTCGGCGACGCGAACGCGTTCGAGGGGCACCGGCCGGTCGCCGTGGTCGGCCGCGACCCCCGGGCGTCCGGAGAGTTCCTGGAGGCCGCCGTGATCGCCGGCCTGGCCAGCGCCGGCGTCGACGTGCTGCGGGTCGGCGTGCTGCCCACCCCGGCGGTGGCGTACCTGACCGGCGCGCTCGGCGCGGACTTCGGCGTGATGCTGTCCGCCAGCCACAACGCGATGCCCGACAACGGCATCAAGTTCCTCGCCCGCGGCGGCCACAAGCTGGACGACGCCATCGAGGACGCGATCGAGGCGCACTACCGCCGCTACGGCGTCGGCGACGAGACCTGGCAGCGCCCGACCGGCGCCGCGGTGGGCCGGGTCCGCAGCTACAACGAGGGCTTCGACCGGTACGTGGCGCACCTGGTCGCCGTGCTGCCGAACCGCCTGGACGGCGTGAAGGTCGTCATCGACGGCGCGCACGGCGCGGCCGCCCGGGTCGCCCCGGAGGCGTTCGCCCGGGCCGGTGCCGAGGTGGTGTACACCCTGGGCACCGAGCCGACCGGCCTGAACATCAACGACGGCGTCGGCTCCACCCACCTGGACAAGCTCCGCGTCGCGATGAAGGAGCACAAGGCCGACCTGGGCATCGCGCTGGACGGCGACGCCGACCGCTGCCTGGCTGCCGACGCCGAGGGCAACGAGGTCGACGGCGACCAGATCCTCGCGATCCTCGCCGTGGCCATGAAGGAAGCGGGCACCCTGCGCCGCAACACCGCGGTGGCCACCGTGATGTCCAACCTGGGCTTCAAGCTGGCGATGGAGCGCGAGGGCATCGAGCTGGTGCAGACCGCGGTCGGCGACCGGTACGTGCTGGAGGAGATGAAGCAGCACGGCTACGCGCTCGGCGGCGAGCAGTCCGGCCACGTGATCCTGCTCGACCACGCCACCACCGGCGACGGCACCCTGACCGGCCTGATGCTGGGCGCCCGGCTGGCCGCCACCAAGCAGCCGCTGGCCGACCTGGCCACCGTGATGACCCGCCTGCCGCAGGTGCTGATCAACGTCAAGGGCGTCGACAAGGACCGGGTCGAGTCCTGCCTGGAACTGCAGGCCGCGGTCGCCGAGGCGGTGGCCGAACTCGGCACCACCGGACGGGTGTTGCTGCGCAAGTCGGGCACCGAACCGCTGGTCAGGGTGATGGTGGAGGCGGTCGGCCACGAGCAGGCCCAGGAGGTCTGCGAGCGCCTTGCCGAATCGGTTCGCCTGCACCTGGGGTGACGGTTCGTCGGCCCCGGCCTTGATGACGGATCAGCAACGCTTTACCGGGCCTCCGGACAGGCTGTCGAGGCACGGAGCACTACCGATAGCATGCGGGACTGTGATCGAAGCGTGGAGGGGGCGTTGATGTCCGAGGATCAGCAGCAGCCGCAGCCGCCGGCATCGGGGCCGGGGGTCCCGCCGCAGCAGGCGGGCGTGCCGGGCATGCCGGGAGCACCGGGCGGGCCCGGCGCGCCGCAGCCCGCGTACGGCTACCCGCAGCAGGCGCCGCCGCCCGGCTACCCGCAGCCGCAGCAGCCGGGGCCGGCGTTCCCGCCGCAGCAGGGCGGCTACGCCTACCCGCCGCCGTCGCCGCAGGCGTACGGCCAGGGCTACCAGCCGCCGGGCCAGCCGCAGTTCGAGGGCCGCTACGGCGCCTCGACGTTCCAGGGCGACGCGGAGTCGCCCGACTGGTCGGCGATGGCCAGTCAGCACGAGGACGAGCGCCGCAAGCGCAAGCGCAACATGGTGGTGCTCAGCGCGCTGGGCGGTCTGCTGCTGGTCGGCGGCATCGTCACCGGCGCGGTGATGCTCACCTCGAAGGACAAGACGGACGACCCGATCGTGGCGAGCCCGACGTCGAGCTCCTCGGCGTCCACGTCCGCCTCGCCGTCGGCCGGGGCGTCGAGCTCCTCGTCGGCCGGCGCGAAGCCGACCACCGCCGAGGGCGCGCTGAGCCGGGGCTCCACCGACAAGGCGCCGATCTCGGTGGACTCGCTGTTCCCGAACGCGACCCTGACCGTCGACGGTCAGACGCTGAACAAGGTGGCGACGGAGCACGGCGACCAGTGCGCCTCGGGCACCGTCAACGGCCTGGGCGGCGTGCTGGAGAAGGAGAACTGCAAGGACATCTACCTCGCGACCTACCTCTCCGACAAGGCGGCGGTGACGGTCGGCGTGGTGCTGTTCGACTCCAAGCAGCAGGTCGACCGGGCGCAGCCCAAGGTCGTCGGCAACATCAAGCCGCTGCGCAGCGACAAGACCCCGCGGTTCTGCCCGGACCTGGCGCAGTGCACGTTCTCGAACAGCGGCTTCGGCCGGTACATGGTGTTCACCACGGCGGGCAACGCCGACACCACCCCGGTGACCGGCTCGACGCCGGCGCCCAAGGCGGCCGCGGCGGGCATCGCCAAGCAGGTGCTGGACGACCTGAAGGCCCGTGGCCAGGCCGCCCTGTCGAATGCCGGGTAACGGTCCAGGGAGTTTCCGTGTGCTGTCGCGCCGGTTCCGGCCGGCGCGGCTGCACGCGTTCCTGATAGCCCGGCTGTGGCGGAACTTCCCGCCGCTGGGCCGGGCGGTGCTGGCGGTGGTGCTGGTGCTGGGCTGCACCGCGCTGCTGCTGAACGACGGCTCGCCGGACCGGGCGTCCGCCTCGACCGGATCGCCCACCGCGGCCGCCCCGGCCGGCGCGGGCCCCGCCGAGGCCTCCGACGAGCCCGGCACCCCCGCCCGGCTGGACCAGCTGACCAGCCCGCCGGGGACGCTGTTCGGCGTAGCGACGCCGAGCGCGCCGGACGCCGGGGACGCCGCCGAGCTGGAGCGGACGGTCGGCGCGCGGCCGACCGTCCAGGAGTACTTCCTGAAGTGGAACCAGGAGTTCGACCAGGAGGCGTTCGACGAGTCCTACCGGCTGGGCGGGGTGCCGCTGCTCACCTGGGAGCCGTGGGCGGGCGGCGACAAGGCGGTCGACCAGCCGCAGTACGCGCTGTCGAAGATCGCCTCGGGGGCGCACGACGAGTACATCAAGCGCTTCGCGAAGGCCGTGAAGAAGGCCGGCCGGCCCGTGGTGCTGCGTTTCGCGCACGAGATGAACGAGCCCTGGTACACCTGGTCGGAGTCCCGCAACGGCAACCGGCGGGGTGACTACATCGCGGCCTGGCGGCACGTCCACGACGTGTTCGAGTGGCAGGACGTGACCAACGTGATCTGGTTCTGGTGCCCGGACCTGCAGAGCCCGGACAAGGCCCCGCTGTCCCGGTACTTCCCCGGGGACGAGTACGTGGACTGGATCGGCACGGAGGCGTACAGCAACGCCGGGGAGACCACCGCCGAGCAGCTGCTGGGCGCGACCTACCGCGAGCTGACCGCGCTGTCGGACAAGCCGATCTTCATAGGGGAGGCCGGAGTTCGGCCGTCGGACATCAAACCGGCGATGATCCGGGACTTCTTCGCCTGGCTGTCGAAGCACCCGCGGGTGGTCGGCTTCGTCTGGTTCCAGTTCTCCGACGCCGACGGCTCCCGCTACGACTGGCGGTTCACCACCTCGCCGGAGGCGGAGCGGGCGTTCCGCGAAGGTCTGTCCTCGCTGCTGCTGGTGCCGGGCCCGATGCGCTGACGGGCAACCGGGCGGCCGGCCTGCGCATCGTGCACGTCGCACCCATATGATCTGGACCCAATCGGTCGTCAGTGGAGAACTTTCGGCGGCTCGGCGAACTGCTTCGTTCGAGAACCGGGGGGAGAAAGAGGGTTCATGAGCAGTCATCACCAGCCCGCCCGGGGCCACGTCGCCACGGCGCCGCGGTCCGGGCCCGGGGCGCCGGCCCCCGAGCCGTCCCCCGGCGGCCGAAGAGGCAGCCGGCGCAGGGAGGGCGGCAAGAGCGCGTTCCGCCCGGACATCGAGGGCCTGCGCGCCGTCGCGGTCCTGCTGGTGCTCGTCTTCCATGCCGCGCCGACCCTGCTGCCCGGCGGTTTCGTCGGAGTCGACGTCTTCTTCGTCATCTCCGGATTCCTCATCACCTCGCTGCTGGTGCACGAGATAAGCAGGTCGGGCCGGATCTCGCTGGGGGCCTTCTACGCCCGCCGCGCGAAGCGGCTGCTGCCCGCCGCCTGTCTCACGCTGCTCGCCGCGGCGGCGCTCACCTACGTCTTCCTGCCGATCACCCAGCGCTCCACCTTCGGCGGCGACATCCTGGCCGCGGCGCTCTACTTCGTGAACTGGCGGCTCGCCGACCGCTCCGTGGACTACCTGGCCGCGGACGTCATGCCCTCGCCCGTGCAGCACTTCTGGTCGCTGGCGGTGGAGGAGCAGTTCTACCTGATCTGGCCGGTGCTCATCGTGCTGGCGCTGTGGATCGCGCCGAAGATCAAGGTGCAGCTGCCCCGGCTGCTGGCCGTCGCGATCTCGCTGGTGGCCGCCGTGTCGCTGGCCTGGTCGGTGGTGGCCACCACCAACTCCCCGGAGGCGGCGTTCTTCGTCACCCCGACCCGCCTGTGGGAGCTGGGCGTCGGTGCGATCATGGCGCTGGCCGCGCCGCACCTGGACGTGTTCACCCGGGGCACCCGCGCGGTGGTCACCACGCTCGGCCTGCTGATGGTCCTGGGCGGCGGCTACTTCCTGGACGGCACCTTCGCCTGGCCCGGCTACTGGGCGCTGGTGCCCACGCTGGGCGCGGCCGCCGTGCTGGCCGGCGGGATCGGCGGCCCGGCCGGCGCCGGGCAGCTGCTCGCCCTCAAGCCGCTGGTGTGGATCGGCGGCATCAGCTACTCGCTGTACCTGTGGCACTGGCCGCTGCTGGTCGCCGCGCAGGCCGAGTGGGGCACCGGGACGAAGGTCGGCGTGGCCGCGGTGGCGGTGTCCGTCGTCCCGGCGTGGCTGTCGCACAAGCTGGTGGAGAACCCGATCCGGTTCTCCGCCGCGTTCGCCCGCCCGCTCAAGGCGGCCTGGGCGGTCGGCCTGCCGTTCACCGCGATCGCCGTCGCCTGCGGCGTGCTGCTCGCCACCATCGCCACCGGCAGCGACGAGAAGGGCGGCCCGGTGGCCGGCGCCGCCATGCTGAGCGGGATGAGCGACCAGCAGCAGGGCGACCTGTGGAAGGTCAACCGGTACCCGAGCGTCCAGCCGGACCCGCTGAAGGCGCTCGCGGACATCCCGGAGGCCTATCCGAAGAAGTGCCAGGCCAACCAGGACACCCCCAACGTGGCCAGCTGCGACTTCGGCGACACCTCGGCCCCGACGGTGGTCGTGATGGCGGGCGACTCGAAGATCCTGCAGTGGGAGCCGGCCCTCGACGCCATCGGCAAGGAACACGGCATCCACATCGTCACCGTGACCAAGTCCAGCTGCGCGTTCTCCGACACCGTCGCGGTGCTGAACGACCGCGCCTACAAGAGCTGCGTGGACTGGAACAAGAAGGCGATGGCCAAGATCCTGGAGCTGCACCCGGCGCTGGTGCTGACCTCGCAGAACTCGGCCCGGGCGCTGAGCGACGCGGCCGGGACGGGCCTGGGCGAGATCCCGCCGATGCGGGACGGCATGGAGCGGCACTGGACCACGCTGCAGAAGGCCGGCATCCCGGTGACGGTGGTGCTGAACAACGTCAACGGCGTGCCCTCGCCGGTCTACGAGTGCGTGGCGAAGAACAAGTCCAAACTGTCCAAGTGCGCGTTCGACTCGAACTACGAGACCGCGGACCTGCAGACCGAGCTGGCCAAGAAGCTCAACGTCGGCGTCATCGACCTCAACCCGATGATCTGCCCGGGCGGCAAGTGCCCGGCGGTGATCGGCTCGGCCCTGGTCTACCGCGACGGCTCGCACGTCACCGCGACCTACGTGAAGACCCTGGTGCCGGCCCTCCAGGACCAGCTGAAGCGGGAGTTCGAGCGCAACAAGCTCACCTGGAAGTAGCGGTACGCGAACGGGCCCGGAGGGGATGTCCCTCCGGGCCCGTTCGGCGTTCCGGCGTCAGTGCGGCAGTCCGTCGGCGAGTTTGACGGTGGCGATGCCCTGGGAGAACGCGCGCAGCGTGTCGGCGTTCTCCTGGAAGCGCCAGTCCGTCTGCGCGCCGTGGTCGGTGTCGCGTTCGAACCAGATGAAGCCGATCACGTCGGCCTGCTGGTTGAGCCAGTTGAAGAAGTCGGTGGTCCACTTCTCCTTGAGCCCGGCCTCGTTGGGCGCTCGGCCGGTCTCGGTGATCAGGATCGGCTTCTTGGTCATCCTGCGGAGGATGTCGAGGGTCGGCCCGAAGGTGTCGGTGGCGGTGGCCTCCTTCTGGGTGCCGTAGCCGGTCAGGCCGATCCAGTCCACGTAGTCGTCGCCCGGGTAGAGCGGGGGCAGCTCGACCTTCGGCACCGGGCGGACGATGTTGGCGCTCCATATCCAGATCGCGTTGTCCGCCCCGGCCTCCTTGAAGAGGTCGTGGATGTGCTTCCAGGCCTGGACGTACTCGCCCTTCTGGTTGCCGTTCTCGGCCTCCGACCAGGGGTACCAGACGCCGTTCATCTCGTGCGCGAAGCGGATCGCCACCGGCCACTTCTGGGCGGCGACGCCCTCGGCGAAGCGCCGGATGTAGTCGTCGTGGGCGCCGGAGATGATGGTCGACAGGGCGAACGTCGGCTGGTCGGTGTGCCCGGCCTCCTCGCCGTCCCAGGGCTCCCAGGACAGCACCGGGAGGGTGCCGTGGGCGTACGCGCGGGCGACCGCCTTGGGGTCGAACTCGGCGGTCCAGCGCACGAAGTACTCGGTCATGGTGGGGCGGACGCCGGTCTTGTCGGCGATCGAGTCGAGCTCGCCGGAGGACCAGGGCGCCTCGGGGGTCGCCACGCCGAAGTACTTGCCGTTCGGCTCGCCGAAGACCGACTTGTCGGGCACCGGCGGCGGCGCCGGGTTGATCAGCTGCTTTATCCCCGGCGCGCCGACCGGGTGGCCGAGCCCGGCGTACCGGGGGCCCATGCTGTCCAGGTTCAGCGCGGCCATGACGCCCCAGCACAGGACGCCCAGCAGCACCACGTTGACGGTCATCCAGACCCGCAGCCGGATGCCGCTGCCGCGCGACCACCAGTGCATCTTCTTGCGGCGGCGCGCGGCCTTCGGCTCGCCCTCGGCGGAACCGGCCTGCCTGGGTACCGACTTGGCCCGCGTCTCGGACGCTGTCTCAGACACTCATCATCACCGACCCGATCAACATGGCGCTGCCCAGCAGATAGGGAATGACCACCTTGACGCTGCGGGCCTTCTCGCCCGCGAAACTGTCCTTGCGGGTGCCCCACGAGGCGTTGTGGCCCATCCGGAAGAAGCCCAGCAGCCGGACCGGCAACAGGATGAAGGTGTTGATCACCATGAACACCGGCAGGAACACCAAGTCCTGTGCCCGGTAGGCGAAGTGGCGACCGAACCGGACTGCCAGCGACAGTACCGACATCACCGCGGCCAGCACCAGGATCGTGCCGATGGCCTTCCAGTGGACGGCCGGCAACGGCAGCTCCATGTACAGGCTGGGGCCGGTGTGCTGCCACAGCGCCCGGCCCCAGGAGGCGAAGGACCCGAGCAGGACGAACGGCACCAGGATGTCCACCAGGTAGAACAGCGCCAGCATCTTCGCCCGGCGCAGCATCCACGGCAGCATCCGCAGCGTGTTGTACTGCGAGCCGCGGGCCCAGCGGTACTGCTGCTTGGTGAGCTTGCCGAGCTTCAGCGGGGCGTCCGTGTAGACCAGCGAGGTGGACTGGTAGACCGTCCGGTAGCCCTGCTTGAGGGTGTAGTTGGTCAGCGTGCGGTCGTCGCTGACCTCCAGGAAGACCCCGAGGAACTTCTCCGACAGGAAGTCGTCCATGCACTCCAGCAGGATCTTCCGGCGGAAGGCGATGGTCCGGCCCGGCAGGCAGCCGACGGTGCCGAGGACGCTCATCGCGGGCAGCGAGTACTGGCAGCGGACGCTCTCCAGCCAGTCCGCCCAGCGGGTGAGCACCGAACGGCCGGGCTCCAGGATCCGCTGACGGGTGGTCACCCCACCGACCTTCTCGTCGCGGAACGGCTTGACCAGCTCGGACAGCGTGGTGGGCGTCCACACGGTGTCGGAGTCGACCAGCACCGCGATGTCGCCGGTGCAGGCGTCCAGGCCGACCTTGAGGGCGTTGCGCTTGCCGGGGGTCTCGGTCCACAGCCAGTAGACGCCGAGCTGGTCGCAGACCTGCTCCAGCGTCTCGTTGCGCTTGCCGTTGATCACCACCACCATCTCGGTGGGCTGCTGGTCGATGATCCGGTCCAGCACGGAGTGGAAGAGGTCGGCGGGCTCGTCCACCACCGGGATGATCACGGAGGTGGTGCCGCTGTACGGCCGCTTCCACGGGCGGTAGCGGCGGGCCAGGGCGAGTCGGACGAACCACAGGATCCACACGCCGCTCATGAAGACCGCGAACGGGTAGACGGCGCCGACAGTCCACCACTGGCGGAGCTGGAGCAGGAAAGCGAGCATGGCCCCCGAAACCGTCTCGTGTCACGTGCTTGCGGACTCGTCAAGTGAGCACACTTGAACCAGGCCGTCCTGATGATAGACGGCCCGGCAAGGTGTTATTCACGCCGAAAACGGGCACACCGGTCGCGGCTGAGACGGGCGTCACTCCAATCGCAACCGACTCGTGACGACCCATGACGCCGAACGGGTCAGAGTTTGCGCAGCAGTGCCCGGCGGACCTTGTGGTCCGAGCCCTTCTGCAGGATCAGGGTGGCCCGGCCCCGGGTGGGCAGGACGTTCTCCAGCAGATTCGGCCGGTTGATGGTGCGCCAGACCTGCCGGCCGTAGTCCATCGCCTCCTCCTCGGGCACCTCGGTGAAGCGCCGGAAGTAGGAGTTCGGGTCCTGGAAGGCGGTCTCGCGCAGCTTGCGGAAGCGGTCCAGGTACCAGGCCTCGATGTCGTCGGTGCGGGCGTCGACGTAGATCGAGAAGTCGAAGTAGTCGGCGACCGCCATCCGGGTCCGCCCGTCGGTGCCGGGCAGCGCCGGCTGCAGCACGTTCAGGCCCTCGACGATCAGGATGTCGGGGCGCTCCACCACCAGCTGCTCGCCCTGGACGATGTCGTACACCAGGTGCGAGTAGACGGGGGCGGTGACGCGCTCCTTGCCGGCCTTCACGTCCGCGACGAAGCGCATCAGCGCCCGCCGGTCGTACGACTCCGGGAAGCCCTTGCGGGCCATCAGGCCGCGCCGGCGCAGTTCCGCGTTGGGCAGCAGGAAGCCGTCGGTGGTGACCAGTTCGACCCGGGGGTGCTCGGGCCAGCGGGCCAGCAGCGCCTGCAGCAGGCGGGCCGTGGTGGACTTGCCGACCGCCACCGAGCCGGCCACGCCGATGATGAACGGGGTCCGCACCCGCTCGGTGTCCGGGGTGTCCAGGAACGTGCCGAGCGCGCCGCGCAGTTCGTGCGTGGCGTGGATGTAGAGGTTCAGCAGGCGCGACAGCGGCAGGTAGACGTCGCGGACCTCGTCCAGGTCCAGCGCGGTGCCGAGGCCGCGCAGGCGCTCGACCTCGTCGGCGGTGAGCGGCAGCGGGGTGCGTTCGCGCAGCGCGCTCCACTCGGCGCGGTCCAGATCCACGTACGGGGAGGGGGTGGGCGCGGCGGGCGCGCCCCTCGTACAGAGTTCGGTCAGCACAGCATCCATTGTGGGCCGTGTCCGGGCCGCCGGGTGTTGTGGTGTCGGTCACCCGGTGTGGTCATCCGACCGAACATGGCTCGAACACCGGCACATATGCTGGCGCATATGTGCGGAATTGTTGGATATACGGGCCCGCAAGCGGCCCTCGACGTAGTGATCGCAGGTCTGCGGAGGCTGGAGTACCGGGGCTACGACTCGGCCGGCGTCGCGGTGCAGACCGAAGGAGCCGACGGGCAGCGGCTCCTGGCGACCGACAAGCGGGCCGGAAAGCTCGTCAACCTGGAGAAGTCGCTGGCCGAAACCCCTCTGCCGGCCGGCACCACGGGCATCGGCCACACCCGGTGGGCCACCCACGGCGCACCCAACGACGCCAACGCCCACCCCCATCTGGACGACCACCGCAAGGTCGCCGTCGTCCACAACGGCATCATCGAGAACTTCGCCGCGCTGCGCGCCGAACTCGCCGACCGCGGCCACACCCTGCGCTCCGAGACCGACACCGAGGTGGTCGCCCACCTGCTGTCCGAGGCCTGGGCCGGCGACCTCGCCGAGGCCATGCGCACCGTCTGCCGCCGCCTCGACGGCGCGTTCACCCTGGTCGCCGTGCACGCCGACGCCCCCGACGTGGTGGTCGGCGCCCGCCGCAACTCGCCGCTGGTGGTCGGCGTCGGCGACGGCGAGAACTTCCTCGCCTCCGACGTCGCCGCGTTCATCGCGCACACCCGCGAGGCGATCGAGCTCGGCCAGGACCAGGTCGTCGAACTGCGCCGCGACGGCGTCACCGTCACCAACTTCGACGGCACCCCCGCCGACGTCCGCGAGTACCACGTCGACTGGGACGCCTCCGCCGCCGAGAAGGGCGGCTACGACTACTTCATGCTCAAGGAGATCGCCGAGCAGCCGAAGGCCGTCGCCGACACCCTGCTCGGCCGGATCGGCACCGACGGCCGGCTCACCCTCGACGAACTGCGCATCCCCGACCAGGTGCTGCGCGAGGTCGACAAGGTGGTCGTGGTCGCCTGCGGCACCGCCTTCCACGCCGGCATGATCGCCAAGTACGCGATCGAGCACTGGACCCGCATCCCCTGCGAGGTCGAGGTCGCCAGCGAGTTCCGCTACCGCGACCCGATCATGGACGACCGCACCCTGGTCATCGCCATCTCCCAGTCCGGCGAGACCATGGACACCCTGATGGCGCTGCGCCACGCCCGCGAGCAGGGCGCGAAGGTGCTGGCGATCTGCAACACCAACGGCTCGACCATCCCGCGCGAGTCCGACGCCGTGCTCTACACCCACGCCGGCCCCGAGGTCGCCGTCGCCTCCACCAAGGCCTTCCTCACCCAGCTGGTCGCCTGCTACCTGGTCGCCCTCTACCTGGGCCAGGTGCGCGGCACCAAGTGGGGCGACGAGATCTCCTCCGTCATCCGCGAACTCGGCGACGCCCCCCGCCAGGTCGAGCAGGTCCTCGGCACCATGGAGCCCGTCCGGGCGCTGGCCCGCTCGCTCGCCGACGCCCCCGCCGTGCTCTTCCTCGGCCGGCACGTCGGCCACCCGGTGGCCCTCGAAGGCGCGCTCAAGCTCAAGGAACTCGCCTACATGCACGCCGAGGGCTTCGCCGCCGGCGAGCTCAAGCACGGCCCGATCGCCCTCATCGAAGAAGGCCTGCCGGTGGTCGTCGTGGTGCCCTCGCCGCGCGGCCGCTCCGTCCTGCACGACAAGATCGTCTCCAACATCCAGGAGATCCGGGCCCGCGGCGCCAGGACCATCGTGATCGCCGAGGAGGGCGACGAGGCCGTCGTCCCCTACGCCGACCACCTGATCCGCATCCCCGCCACCCCGACCCTCCTGCAGCCCCTGGTCTCCACCGTCCCGCTCCAGGTCTTCGCCTGCGAGCTGGCCACCGCCAAGGGCCACGAGGTCGACCAGCCGCGCAACCTGGCCAAGTCCGTGACCGTCGAGTAGCCCGCGTATCGTCCATGCCTGCGTAGTGCTCGCGCAGGCATGGACGAGGGAGTCGGACGTGATCATCGGGGTCGGCATCGACGTGGCGGACATCGCCCGGTTCGGGGAATCCCTCCAACGCACCCCCGGACTCGCCGAACGCCTCTTCACCCCGGGCGAGTTGACCCTCCCCTCTGGCCAGCGCCGGGGCACCGCCTCGCTCGCCGCCCGGTTCGCCGCGAAGGAGGCGCTCGCCAAGGCCCTCGGCGCGCCCCCCGGCCTCCGCTGGGAGGACGCCGAAGTCCGCGTCGAGGACTCCGGCCGCCCGATCCTCCACGTCACCGGCACCGTCGAGGCCCGCGCCTCCGCGCTCGGCGTGACCGGCTGGCACGTCTCCCTCAGCCACGACGCGGGCGTCGCCTCGGCGGTGGTGATCGCGGAGGGCTGAGTGCCCAGGACGCGAAGGCGGAAGGGCGCGAAGGCGGAAGGGCGCGAAAGCAGGGGCGCGGGGACCTGCGCGAGGCGGAAGGCGCGCATCCGTGAGATCGCGGCACCGAGAATGACTTGCACGTGCTCGCGCCCTCCGGAGGAGATCCACATGCGCCACGCCCACCGCGTAGAGCAAGTCCGCGCCGCCGAAGCCACCTTGATGGCCGCCCTCCCCGAAGGCACCCTGATGCAGCGCGCCGCCGCCGGCCTCGCCGCGACCTGCGCCGGACTGCTGCCCCGGGTCTACGGCAGCCGCATCCTCGTGCTGGCCGGCTCCGGCGACAACGGCGGCGACGCGCTCTTCGCCGCCGCACGCCTCGCCCGTCGCGGGGCCCGCGCCGAGGCGCTGCTGCTCGACCCCGCCAAGGCCCACGCCGAGGGCCTCGCCGCGCTGCTGGCCGCCGGCGGCCGGACCACCGACGACGTCGGCGCGTTCGCCCGCGCCGACCTGGTGCTGGACGGCATCGTCGGCATCGGCGGCCGCGGCCCGCTGCGCCCCGCCGCCGCGCCCTTCGCCACCATGGAGCGCCGCGGCCCCGTCGTCGCCGTCGACGTGCCGTCCGGCGTCGACCCCGACACCGGCGAGGTGGCCGGCCCCGCGCTGCGCGCCGACGTCACGGTCTGCTTCGGCACCCACAAGCCCGGCCTGCTGGTCGACCCGGGCGCGACGTACGCGGGCGTGGTGACCCTGGTGGAGATCGGGCTCGACCTGCCGCCCGCCCCCGTCCAGGCGCTCCAGCACGCCGACGTGGCCGCGCTGCTGCCCGTCCCGGCCACCGAGAGCGACAAGTACCGGCGGGGCGTGGTCGGTGTCGCCGCCGGCTCCGCCCGCTACCCGGGCGCGGCGCTGCTCGCCGTCGCGGGGGCGCTGCGCGGCGGCGCGGGCGCGGTGCGGTACACCGGGCACGCGGCCGAGGAGGTGGTGCGGCGGCACCCGGAGGCGCTGGTCACCGACGCCGGCCCGGCCCACGCGGGACGGGTCCAGGCCTGGGTGGTCGGCCCGGGCGGCGGCGACGGCGCCGAACGGTCCCTGCGCGAGGCCCTCGACACCGAGGTGCCGGTGCTGGCCGACGCCGACGCGCTCACCGAACTCGCCCGCCTCGGCCCCGACCTGCTGGCCGGCCGGCCCGCCCCCACCCTGCTCACCCCGCACGCCGGCGAGGCCGCGCGCCTGCTGGCCGGCGTCGGCGAGCACACCGACGCGGACACCGTCGCCGCCCGCCGCCTCCGGTCCGCCCGGCTGCTCGCCGCCCGCTACGGCGCGACCGTCCTGCTCAAGGGCTCCACCACCGTCGTCGCCGACCCCGACGGCACCGCCCGGGTCAACGCCACCGGCACCGCCTGGCTCGGCACCGCCGGCAGCGGCGACGTCCTCTCCGGCCTGACCGGCTCCCTCCTCGCCGCCGGCCTCACCCCCCTCGACGCCGCCTCCGCCGCCGCCTACCTGCACGGCCTGGCCGGCCGCCACGCCAGCGGCACGGGCGCCCCGATCACGGCCCTGGACATCGCCGACGCGCTGCACCCGGCCTGGCGCTCGCTGACCGACTGACGCCCGCCCGCGCGGGGCCCTGGAACCGGAATGCGCTCCGCCGCGTGGACACAGGCGGGGCGTCCGGCGGGACAGGTGGCAGGACCCGGTCGGCCGCGCCCCTGATGGGGGGACCGGCGGGGGTCTGGGAGACTGATACGCGATGACGACTGCGAACACCACCGGGACACCCGCGCTGACCGAGGGGGTCCGCGCCGAGGCGACGATCGATCTGGCCGCCCTGCGCGACAACCTGGCCGCGCTGCGCGCCCGCACCGACGGCCCCGAGTTGATGGCCGTGGTCAAGGCCGACGCCTACGGCCACGGCGCGCTGCAGTGCGCCCGGGAGGCGATCGCCGCCGGCGCCGGCTGGCTCGGCACCGCCACCCCGCAGGAGGCGCTCGCCCTGCGCGCCGCCGGCATCGGCCCCGAGCAGGCCCGCATCCTGTGCTGGCTGTGGACGCCCGGCGGCCCGTGGGAGCAGGCGCTGCGCGAGTCCGTGGACATCTCGATCGGCGGCCAGTGGGCGCTGGACGAGCTGCTCGCCGCCGTCCGCGCCACCGGCATCCCGGCCCGGGTCCACCTCAAGGCCGACACCGGCCTCGGCCGCAACGGCTGCCAGCCGCACGACTGGCCCGACCTGGTCGACAACGCCGCGAAGGCGCAGGCCGACGGGCTGCTGCGGGTGGTCGGCGTGTGGTCGCACTTCGCCGCCGCCGACGAGCCCGGACACCCGTCCATCCAGACCCAGTTGGACTCCTTCGCGCAGGCCCTGGCGTTCGCCGAGCGCTCCGGCCTCGACCCCGAGGTGCGGCACCTGGCCAACTCCCCGGCCACCCTGCTGCTCCCGCAGTCGCACTACGACCTGGTCCGGCCCGGCCTCGCCATGTACGGCCTGTCGCCGGTGCCCGACTTCGGGACGCCCGCCGACTTCGGCCTGCGGCCCGTCATGTCGCTGGCCGCCCGGCTCGCCCTGGTCAAGCGCGTCCCCGGCGGCCACGGCGTCTCCTACGGCCACCACTACCTGACGCCCGGGCCGACCACCCTCGGCCTGATCCCGATCGGCTACGCGGACGGCATCCCGCGCCACGCGAGCAACACCGGGCCGGTGCAGATCGGCTCCGGCCGCTACCGGGTGGCCGGGCGGGTCGCCATGGACCAGTTCGTGGTGGACCTGGGCGGGGACCTGCCCGAGGTCGGCGAGGAAGCCGTGCTGTTCGGCCCGGGCGACCGGGGCGAGCCGACGGCGGAGGACTGGGCGCGGGCCTGCGGGACGTTGTCGTACGAGATCATCACCCGGATCGGGGGGCGGGTGCCTCGGCGGTACGTGGGCGGGGCACTGCCGAATGGCTGAGTCGTCAGGGGTCTCCAGGGCCGGGCTGATCGGGATATCGCTCGGGGTGCTGGCCGCCGGGGCCGCCGCCGGCGTCGCGGTGGAGCGGTTGACGGTGGGGCGGGCGATGCGGCGGCGGGCGCGGGAGGAGCTGGACGCGGCGGCGCCGTTCGGGTCGCTGCGGGGGGCGCCGCAGCGGGTGCGGGCGGACGACGGCACCGAGCTGTACGTGGAGGTGGACGCCGCCGACGGGCCGGGTCCGACGGTGGTGTTCTGCCACGGGTACTGCCTGAACCAGGACAGCTGGCACTTCCAGCGGGCGGCGCTGCGGGGCGTGCTGCCCGGCGTCTTCTGGGACCAGCGCAGCCACGGGCGTTCGGAGCGCTCCCGGTCGTACCTGAAGGGCGAGCCGGCCTCGATCGACCAGCTCGGCGCGGACCTGCGGGCGGTGCTGGACGCGGTGGTGCCCGAGGGCCCGGTCGTCCTGGTGGGGCATTCGATGGGCGGCATGACGGTGCTGGCGCTGGCCGCCCAGCACCCCGAGCTGTTCGGCCCGGACGGCCGGGTGGCGGGCGTGGCGCTGATCGGCACGCTCGCGGGCGGCTGGGACTCGGTGACGCTGGGGTTGCCCGCCGCGGGGGCGAAGGTGATGAAGCGGGTCGCGCCCGGCGTGGTGCGGCTGCTGGGTCGCCAGGTCGAGCTGGTGGAGGCGACCCGGCGGTGGGGGTCGGAGCTGGCGGCGGTGTTCTACCGGCGGTTCTCGTTCGGCGGGCAGGACGTGGACCCGGGAGTGGCGCGGTTCGCCGAGCAGCTGCTGGACGCGACGCGGATCGACGTGGTCGCCGAGTTCTACCCGGCGTTCGCGCTGCACGACAAGCAGGCGGCGCTGGCCGCGCTGGACGGCGTGCCCACCCTGGTGCTGGCCGGCACGAAGGACCTGCTCACCCCGCCCGAGTACTCCGAGGCGATCGCGGCGGCGCTGCCCGGCTCCCGGCTGGTGCTGGTGGAGAACGCCGGGCACCTGGTGATGCTGGAGCGCGCCGAGCCGGTCGACCGGGAGCTGCTCGCCCTGCTGGAGCGGGCCGCCGAGCGGGCCGGCACCGGTCCGCTGCCGCAGGCGCCGGAGGGGTCGGACGGGCAGCGGCCCCAGGCCTGAGCGGGCGCCCGCGCGCGGTGTGGCACCGTAGGGGTGGCCGCAACGAACGAAGAAGGACGCCATGGGTTCGCAGACCACTCTGACCGTCGCCACCGCGGAGCGGATGACCGGCCTCGGCCGGCAGCTCGCCGCCCTGCTGCGCCCCGGCGACCTGGTGCTGCTGTCGGGGGAGCTGGGCGCGGGCAAGACCACGCTGACCCGCGGCCTGGGGGAGGGCCTGGGGGTGCGCGGCGCGGTCACCTCGCCGACCTTCGTGATCGCCCGGGTGCACCCGTCGCTGACCGGCGGCCCGGCACTGGTGCACGTGGACGCGTACCGGCTGGGCGGCGGCCTGGACGAGATGGAGGACCTCGACCTGGACGTCTCGCTGCCGGAGTCGGTGATCGTGGTCGAGTGGGGCGAGGGCAAGGTCGAGCAGCTGTCCGAGGACCGGCTGGAGGTCCGGATCGACCGGACCCTGGGCGGCGCGGAGGCGGACGTCACCGAGGAGGCGGACGGGCGCCGGGTCACCGTGACCGGGCTCGGCGGTCGCTGGGACGACGTGGACCTCACCGTATTGGGTGACAACTGAGCGGGGTTTCCGACAGCGCGTCGGGAAACTGTTGCGGCCCGGCCGGTGGGCGTGATGGGATGGCGGCAGCAGGTTAGGTGTGCCTAACTAGGGAGGCGCCCCATGGCGAGCACCACCCCCCGTCCCGAGCCGGCCGACGCCCCCGTCGAGGCGGCCCGCCCCGACCCGGAGCAGCCGCGCAAGGACGCCGAGGCCCCGCCGGTGCCGATGCGGGCGCTGCTGGCGTCCTGCCGGGCCGCCGAGGCGGTCTCCACCCCGCCGGAGCGCCACGCCGCGTAGCGCCCGGCCCGGGGTCAGGCGACGACGACCACCCGGGTGCCGTTCGGCGCGAAGTCCCACAGCACCTGGCCGTCGGCGCGGGACGCCCGGATGCCGCCCAGCTTGGTCTTCGGGTCCAGCGAGGGCGCGGGCGCGTTCTCGTCCACCAGTGCGCTGAAACCGAACACCGTGCCCTGTTGCTGGGCGAACCGCACCACGTGCTCGATCTGCCGGCCGTCGGTGCCGGTGCCCGCCGCGGTGCGGCTGTAGACGGTGTACGCGCCCGGGTTCGGCAGCGCGTTGCTCGGCGTCACCCGGAACGAGGCGACCACCTGCTCCGGCTTCTTCGGATCGACCAGCCACACCTGGCGGTCCTTCAACGAGAACACCACCCGCAGGCCCGCCCCGGAGTCCGCCGGCAGCGGGGGAGCGGTCGGCTTCTCGCTCGCCGACGGCGAGGCCGCCGCGGAGGGGGCGCTCGCCGAGGCCGGGGTGCTCGCCACCGCGCGGGACGCGGCGCCGTTCGCCTGGAACGCCAGCAGCCCGATCACCGCCACGGCGCCCAGGGTCAGTCCGCCGACCACCACACCAGGGCCCAGCTTCGCCACGTCCGCTCCTCAACGCTCCGCGCCACACGTCCGAGCCCATCGTGCCAGGTCCGCGCCGCCGCTTCGGCCTCTTCCGATCGTGTGTTCCCGGCCGGTGCGGGCACCCGCGCCGGACCCTCTAACCTTGAACCCGTGCTCCTCCTCGCCTTCGACACCGCCACCCCCGCCGTCACGGCCGCCGTCCACGACGGCGAGCGCGTGCTCGCCGAGTCCTACGAGGTCGACGCCCGTCGGCACGGCGAACTGCTGCTGCCCACCATCGACGCCGTGCTGCGCACCGCCGGCGTGGACAAGCGGCAGCTCACCGACCTGGCGGTCGGCGTCGGCCCCGGCCCGTACACCGGCCTGCGGGTCGGCCTGGTGACCGCCGCCGCGCTCGGCGACGCGCTCGGCCTGCCCGTGCACGGCGTCTGCACCCTCGACGCGATCGCCCACCAGGCCCGCACCGAGGGTCTGGACGGCGCCTTCTCGGTCGCCACCGACGCCCGCCGCAAGGAGGTCTACTGGGCCTCCTACGACGCGTCCGGCGCCCGTGTCTCGGGCCCGGCGGTGGACCGCCCGGCGGAGATCGAGCCCGGCGCGCGGACGGTCGGCGCGGGCGCGCTGCTGTACGGCCTGCCGGCGGCGAGCGGCCCCGAGCACGTCTCGGCCGGCGCGCTCGCCGACTTCGCCGTCCGCGAGCTGGCCGCCGGCCGCGCACTGCTGCCGAACGCCCCGCTGTACCTGCGCCGCCCGGACGCCCAGGTGCCCGCCGGCTACAAGGCGGTGCTTCCGGCGTGACGCGCACGGGAGTCGGCGACCGTGGCTAGGTTCGCGCTGCGCCCCATGCGCTGGTGGGACATCGAGCCCGTGATGGCGTTGGAGCACCTGCTGTTCCCCGAGGACGCCTGGTCGCGCGGGATGTACTGGTCCGAGCTGGCCGAGACCCACCCGGGCGGCAGCCGGCACTACGTGGTCGCGGTGGACGAGGACGACCGGGTCGTCGGGTACGCCGGGCTGATGGCCGTCGGCGCGGACGGCGACGTGCAGACCATCGCGGTGGAGTCCGGGCACCAGGGCGCGGGCCTCGGCGCGATGCTGCTGACCGACCTGGTCGAGGAGTCGGTCCGGCGCGGCTGCGCCGAGCTGCTGCTGGAGGTGCGGGTGGACAACCTGCGCGCGCAGCGGCTGTACGAGCGGTTCGGGTTCGAGCCGGTCGGCATCCGGCGGGGCTACTACCAGCCCGCCAACGTGGACGCACTGGTGATGCGTCTGGACCACCTGGCAAGCGATGCAAGCGATCTGAAGGATCATCACAATGGCTGACGAACCGCTCGTCCTCGGAATCGAGACCTCCTGCGACGAGACCGGCGTCGGCATCGTCCGCGGCACCACGCTGCTCGCCGACGCGGTCGCCTCCTCGGTCAACGACCACGCCCGGTTCGGCGGCGTCGTCCCGGAGATCGCCAGCCGGGCGCACCTGGAGGCGATGGTCCCCACCATCCAGCGGGCGCTGGACACCGCCGGCGTCAAGGCGAGCGACCTGGACGGCATCGCCGTCACCGCGGGCCCCGGCCTGGCCGGCGCGCTGCTGGTCGGCGTGAGCGCCGCCAAGGCGTACGCGTGGGCGCTGGACAAGCCGCTGTACGGCGTCAACCACCTGGCCTCGCACATCTGCGTCGACCAGCTGGAGCACGGCCGGCTGCCCGAGCCGACCATGGCGCTGCTGGTCTCCGGCGGGCACTCCTCGCTGCTGCTGTCCGGCGACATCACCACCGACGTGCGGCCGCTCGGCGCGACCATCGACGACGCGGCCGGCGAGGCCTTCGACAAGGTCGCGCGGGTGCTCGGCCTGGGCTTCCCCGGCGGGCCGGTGGTGGACCGGATGGCCCGCGAGGGCGACGGCCGGGCGATCGCCTTCCCACGCGGCCTGAGCAGCGCGAGCGACCCGGCCTACGACTTCTCCTTCTCCGGCCTGAAGACCGCCGTGGCGCGCTGGGTCGAGGCCAGGCGCCGGGCCGGCGAGAACGTGCCGGTGGCGGACGTCGCCGCGTCCTTCCAGGAGGCGGTCACCGACGTGCTCACCCGCAAGGCCGTCCGGGCCTGCAAGGACAACGACGTCGACCACCTGATGATCGGCGGCGGCGTCGCCGCGAACTCCCGGCTGCGCGAGATGGCCCAGCAGCGCTGCGACAAGGCGGGCATCGTGCTGCGGGTGCCGCGCCCGGGCCTGTGCACCGACAACGGCGCGATGGTGGCGGCGCTCGGCGCGGAGATGGTCTGGCGCAACCGCACCCCCTCTTCCTTCGACCTGTCGGCGGACTCCTCGCTGCCGGTGACCGAGACCCACGTCCCGCACACCGACTTCCACGCGCACGCCCACGAGGCGCTGAAGTGACCCTGGCGGCGATGTGGGAGGCCCGGGCGACGGCCGGCCGGGGCGGTGAACTGCACGCCTGGGCGCGGGAGTTCGCGCTCCCGGCGGTGCGCGGGGCGGACGGCCTGGAACGGGTCGAGCTGTTCACCGCGCCCGGCGAGCGGGTGCTGCTGATCGCGCTCTGGGCCGGCGAGCCGCAGCCGGTGCCGGAGCCCCCGGCCGAGCTGCTGGCGCGCCCGGTGCACCACTGGACGTTCACCCGTACGGACGTCGGTTAGGCAACCGCGGAGCCGGTAGCGTTCGTCCAGAACATCGACACGTCTGTAGAGCTGAAGAGCGGGGGACACCGGTGACGAACAGCGCCCGGATCGGGTACGCGGCGGGGGCGCTCGCCGTGCTGCTGGCGGCCAGTGGGTGCGGCAGTTCCGCGCCCGCCGCGAAGTCGGCGGCCCCCGCCCAGCCGGCCGCCGCGTCCTCTGCCGCCTCCTCCGCGCCGTCGGGCGCCGCCTCGGCCCCCGCGCAGGACGCGGTCGGCGACGCCGCCTGGGCCAAGTGGGGCCTCAAGCCGCTGCCGAAGGCGCCCGCGCCGCCCGCCGACAAGCCGATCAAGCTGACGAAGACCGGTCCGGTGCCGGTGTTCAGCGAAGTCCCCACCCAGGACAAGGTCGTCTTCATCACCATCGACGACGGGGCCGAGAAGGACCCGAAGTTCGTCCAGATGCTCACCGACCTGAAGGTGCCGATCACGATGTTCCTGACCAGGGACATCGTCAAGAACGACTACGCCTACTTCAAGCAGCTCCAGGCGCTCGGCAACACCGTCCAGAACCACACCGTCAACCACCCGGTGATGAGCAAGCTCTCCGGCGCCCAGCAGAAGAGCCAGATCTGCGACGACCAGACCGCCCTCGCCGAGCAGTACGGCACCGCCCCGTACCTGTTCCGCCCGCCCTACGGCGACGGCGCCCACACCCCGACGCTGAACACCTCCGTGCAGGAGTGCGGGCCGCGCGCCATCGTGCTGTGGCGTGAATCCATGCAGATCCACGACATGCAGTACCAGGCCGCGGACAAGAAGCTGAAGAGCGGCGACATCATCCTGGCCCACTTCCGCGGCCCGTCCGACCTCAAGGGCGAGACGATGACCCAGATGTTCGGCGAGATGCTCTCCCGCATCCAGGAGCAGGGCTTCACCGTCGCCCGGCTCGACGACTACATCGCCAGGCCCACCGGCTGACCCAGCATCATCACCGGGCCGGCCGCGGTACGGGCCACGATCACCGTCACCGCGTTCGGCCCGGACGGCTTCAACTGCCGCCGCAGCTCCTCAGGGACCACCGACGCCCCGCGCTTCTTGATCACCACGGTGCCGATCCGGCGCTCCTTCACCAGCGCCTTCAACTTCTTCACGTTGTACGGCAGTACGTCCGTCAGCTCGTAGGCATGCGCGTACGGCGTCGGGTGCAGCTCGTCCGAGGTGACGTACGCGATCATCGGGTCGAGCAGCCGCCCGTTCGTCGACGCCACCACCTCCGCGACCATCCGGCCCCGGATCACCGCGCCGTCCGGCTCGTACAGGTATCGCCCCACCGGGCCCACCGGCGGATCCGGCAGCGCGCCGCCGGCCAGCGAGTGCGGGCCGGGCAGGAGCGTCGCGCGGTACGGCTCGGCGGACGCCGTGCCGAACCACAGCACCGCCTCCTTCACCTCGCCCCGGTCCGACACCCACTCCGCCTCGGCGCCCTCCGGCACCAGCTCGTGCGGAATCCCCGGCGCCACCTTCAACGCCCCGAACGGGGTGCGCCGGGCCGCCTCCACCGCCCAGGACAGCGGCGGCGAGTACGCCTCCGGGTCGAACACCCGGCCCCGCGAGGTGCGCCGCGCCGGGTCGGTGAACACCGCGTCGAACCCGTCCGTGTCGACGTCCGCGACGTCCGCGCAGCGCACCTCCACCAGCTCCGCCACGCCCAGCGCCGCCGCGTTCGCCCGCGCCACCTCGCAGGTCAGCTCGTCGCGGTCGACCGCCAGCACCGCGATCCCGGCCCGCGCCAGCGCGATCGCGTCCCCGCCGATCCCGCAGCACAGGTCCGCCAGCCGCTTCACCCCGAGCGCCGCGAACCGCCCCGCCCGCCACTCGGCCACACTGCGCCGGGTCGCCTGCTCCACCCCGTTCTGGGTGAAGTACATCGACCGCGCGTCCGCCCCGAACTTCGCCTCCGCCCGCTGCCGCAGCCGCGCCTGCTCGAACGCCGCCCGCACCAGCTCGGCCGGATACTCCCGCCGCAACCGGGTCGCCAGCGCGAGCTCCTGCTCCGCCGTGAACTCCCGCAACTCGGCCAGCAGCGCCTGCCCCTGCTCGGTCAGCAGCGCCCGGAACGATTCGATCTCCACCCCCTCATTCTCGCCGCCCGCTCACCCGCCGGTCGCCGAGCAGTCCGAGCCGCTGTAGCAGGGGTGGTAGTCGCTCGGCAGCGGCGCCGGCCGGCGCTCCCCGTCCTGCCGGTGCTCGTACGCGTACCCGGCGAGGGCCAACCCCAGCACCGCGAGCGCCAGCACCACGTGCACCACGGCGGTCACCCAGTACCGCCGCCACCCGGCCAGCGCGGCGATCACCGTCGGCAGCGCGGCGCAGAGGAACAGCACCAGGACCGTGTCGGGCGCCTCCTCGCCGTCCGAGGCCATGGTGGAGAACCCGAGGTACAGGAACGCCCAGGCCCCGACGACCGCGTTCAGGCACAGCAGCCCGAGCATGGCCGGGACGTCGATGACCAACTTCTGAGCACGAGACATGGCCGCCAGTCTCGGGCCGCACGGCCGGGGCGCGCCTGAGTATCCGCACTCAGCCTGCCCGCCCGGTCATCCGCGGAGCGCCGAGAGCGTCACCGCCGCCAGCAGCGGGGCCTCCAGTGCCGTCAACCGGAGCGCATGGAACACATCCCGCCGGACCGAGGGCCTTGTCCTCGTCATGTGCCGATCCTGGCGCGGGAGTCGGCGCCGATTCCTGAGTACCGGCCCTCAGCTCCGGGGGTGCCGTACCCAAATCCGACACGACGTCGTTGGCACTCTGGTTGACTGAGTGCTAACGGCGTCCTAAGGTCGTTCCTGGCACTCTCCCCAGGGGGAGTGCTAACGCGACGATGCGTGTCTGACCCCCGCGACGGCAGTTGCGCACCATCGCCCACCTACCTGTTAGACAACCCCGTAATCTCCGAAGGGGAGCTCGGACGTGACCACCAGCAGCAAGGTTGCCATCAAGCCGCTCGAGGACCGCATTGTGGTCCAGCCGCTCGACGCCGAGACCACCACCGCCTCCGGCCTGGTGATCCCGGACACCGCCAAGGAGAAGCCCCAGGAGGGCGTCGTCCTGGCCGTCGGCCCGGGCCGCTTCGAGGACGGCCAGCGTCTGCCGCTCGACGTCGCCGTCGGTGACATCGTCCTGTACTCGAAGTACGGCGGCACCGAGGTGAAGTACCAGGGCGAGGAGTACCTCGTCCTCTCGGCTCGCGACGTTCTCGCCATCATCGAGAAGTAAGACGTCCCCAGCCCGCCCCGGATCCGTGTCGACACTGACAGGGGCCCGGGGCGCGGTTGTTGCTCCACGTACGCAGACCACACCCTGAGGAAACGGGATCATGGCGAAGACCCTGCAGTTCGACGAGGACGCCCGCCGCTCGCTGGAGCGCGGTGTCAACAAGCTGGCCGACACCGTCAAGGTGACCATCGGCCCCAAGGGCCGCAACGTCGTCATCGACAAGAAGTTCGGCGCCCCCACCATCACCAACGACGGTGTGACCATCGCCCGCGAGGTCGAGCTCGACGACCCGTACGAGAACCTCGGCGCGCAGCTGGTCAAGGAGGTCGCCACCAAGACCAACGACGTCGCGGGCGACGGCACCACCACCGCCACCGTGCTGGCCCAGGCCCTGGTCAACGAGGGTCTGCGCAACGTCGCCGCCGGCGCCGGCCCGGCCGCCCTGAAGAAGGGCATCGACAAGGCCGTCGCCGCCGTCTCCGAGCACCTGCTGTCGGTCGCCCGCGAGATCGAGGGCAAGGACGACATCGCCGCCGTCGCCTCGCTGTCCGCCCAGGACACCCAGGTCGGCGAGCTGATCGCCGAGGCGATCGACAAGGTCGGCAAGGACGGTGTCATCACCGTCGAGGAGTCCAACACCTTCGGCGTCGAGCTCGAGTTCACCGAGGGCATGCAGTTCGACAAGGGCTACCTGTCGCCGTACTTCGTCACCGACGCGGAGCGCCAGGAAGCCGTCCTGGAGGACCCGTACATCCTGATCAACCAGGGCAAGATCTCCTCCATCCAGGAGCTCCTGCCGCTGCTGGAGAAGGTCCTGCAGGCCGGCGGCTCCCGCCCGCTGCTGATCATCGCCGAGGACGTCGACGGCGAGGCCCTGTCCACCCTGGTGGTCAACAAGATCCGCGGCACCTTCAACGCGGTCGCGGTCAAGGCCCCCGGCTTCGGTGACCGCCGCAAGGCCATCCTCGGCGACATCGCCACCCTGACCGGCGGCCAGGTCATCTCCGAGGAGGTCGGCCTCAAGCTCGACCAGGTCGGCCTGGACGTGCTGGGCTCCGCCCGCCGCATCACCGTCACCAAGGACGAGACCATCGTCGTCGACGGCGCCGGCGCCTCCGACGCGGTCGCCGGCCGGGTCGCCCAGATCAAGGCCGAGATCGCCAACACCGACTCCGACTGGGACCGCGAGAAGCTCCAGGAGCGCCTCGCCAAGCTGGCCGGCGGCGTCTGCGTGATCAAGGTCGGCGCGGCCACCGAGGTCGAGCTCAAGGAGCGCAAGCACCGCCTGGAGGACGCCATCTCCGCGACCCGCGCCGCGGTCGAGGAGGGCATCGTCGCCGGCGGCGGCGCCTCCCTGGTGCACGCCGCGAAGGTCCTGGAGGACGGCCTCGGCCTGTCCGGCGACGAGGCCACCGGTGTCGCCGTGGTCCGCCGCGCGCTGGTCGAGCCGCTGCGCTGGATCGCCCAGAACGCCGGCCTGGAGGGCTACGTCATCACCTCCAAGGTCTCCGAGCTGGAGGCCGGCCAGGGCTACAACGCCGCCACCGGCGAGTACGGCGACCTGGTCAAGGCCGGCGTCATCGACCCGGTCAAGGTCACCCGCTCCGCCCTGGAGAACGCCGCGTCCATCGCCTCGCTGCTCCTCACCACCGAGACCCTCGTGGTCGAGAAGAAGGAAGAGGAAGAGGCCGCGGGCCACGGCCACTCGCACGGCGGGCACGGCCACAGCCACTGAAGCACTAGCCGTTAGGCACTGAAGGGGCGCGAGGAACTGCGCGACCGGCCATGCACTCCCGTAGTGCGAGGCCGGAGCGTGCAGGGCCTCGCGCCCTTTCGCGTGGGCGCAGGTGGGTGGGGCCGGGGAGGGAGAGGGTCGAGTGCGGACGGTTGCCTGGCTGGTCGCGCAGTTCCCCGCGCCCCTGGTGGTGCTCTCCCTGGTGGTGCTCTCCCCGGTGGTGCTCTCCCCTGTTTCGCGGCTCCCCTAAGGTTGATGGCGTGATCGAAGCCCGCCACCTCCGCGTTCTGCACGCCGTCGCCCGGACCGGGTCCTTCTCCGCCGCGGCGCGGGAGCTGGGGTGCACGCAGCCTGCGGTGAGTCAGCAGATGAAGGCGCTGGAGAAGGCCGTGGACACCCCGCTGGTGGTGCGGTCGGGGCGGGAGATGCAGCTGAGCGAGGCCGGGCGGGTGCTGTTGAAGCACGCGAACGGGATCCTCGCGGGGCTGTCGGCCGCGGAGGAGGAGGTCGCGGCGATCGCGGGGCTGCGGGCGGGCCGGGTGCGGCTGGTCTCGTTCCCGACGGCGAGTTCGACGCTGGTGCCGCGGTCGGTGGCGCAGGTGCGGGCGGCGCATCCGGGGGTGCGGGTGTCGTTGGTGGAGGCGGAGCCGGCGCAGGCGCTGGCGATGCTGCGTGGCGGGGAGTGCGAGGTGGCGCTGGCGTTCCGGTACCCGGATTCGCAGGGCGGGCTGAGCCTGCCGTCCCCGCACGCGACGCTGCGCGAGGCCCGCGCGGAGGCGACGTTGGAGGCGGCGGCGACGGCCGCGGCGAACGACTGGTCGGAGCTGGTGGTGCGGCCGCTGCTGGACGATCCGCTGGTGGGCCTGGTGCCGGCGGGGCACCCGCTGGCGGGCCGGGGCGAGGGCGAGCCGGTGGATCTCGCGGAGCTGGCGGCGGAGCAGTGGATCGCCGGCTGCCCGCAGTGCCGGGGGCACCTGGTGGAACTGTGCACGGACGCGGGCTTCGCGCCGGCGATCGAGTTCGCCACCGACGACTATCCGGCGGTGGTGGGCCTGGTGGGCGCGGGTCTCGGGGTGGCGGTGCTGCCGGGCCTGGCGCTGGAGTCGGTGCGGCACCCGGGGGTGGTGGCGGTGCCGGTGCGGGTGGCGTCGGGGGAGCCCGCGCGACGCGAGGTGGTGGCGTTGACCCTGCCGGACCTGGCGGGGGTTCCGGCGGTGGAGCTGATGCTGGACCAGCTCGCGGCGGCGGCTGCCGCCCGGTGAGGGGTCCGCACCGACCGGTGGGCGGGCGGCGCAGTACGTGCAGAGAAACGTTTTTCCTGTTGGTTCACTGGCGAACGGTCTGCGGCATGGCCAGCGGGACCTGGACCAGCCGGTTCCGCGAGCGGCCGAGCAGTTCTTCGCGTTCGTCCTCCGTCATGCCGCCCCAGACTCCGTAGGGCTCGCGGACGGCCAGGGCGTGGGCCGCGCACTGGGCGCGTACCGGGCAGCGCATGCAGACCTCCTTGGCGCTCGCCTCGCGGGAGGTCCGGGCCGCGCCGCGCTCGCCCTCGGGGTGGAAGAACAGCGAGCTGTCGACGCCGCGGCAGGCGGCGGAGAGCTGCCAGTCCCAGAGGTCTGCGTTGGGGCCGGGGAGGCGGGAGAAATCTGCCATGGCTCATTCCCTTCGAGGGCGCGGGACCTGGCGGCTCGGACGGGGTTGCTCCGGCGAGGCTGCGCGGGACCGATACGGACACCTGGAAATATGACTTACACCCAACTACACGGACAAGTCACCCACAGACCGACACAACAGTCAATGACCTGACGGAAGCTATAAAAACGGACAAACGGTGCAATAGGTTTTAAGTTGCACCGTTCCCCATTCGGGTGGCAGGCGGGGCGTGGACCGCGTCCGGAAGGCGTGCGCGGCGCGGGCACCGCGCGCGAGCTGCACAAAAGTGCGGCGTGTGCACCGCGAGGTGGCTCTTGCGTGATGGGTTGGCCACGTACAGTGGTGGAGATGGACCTGAGCCGTAACTCATTCGAGTGACGGTCGTTGGATGTACGGAGGCGGTCAGCGGGCGCAGGGCATCGGGATCGGTCGCGGAGCGAGGCGATCGGAACGGAGTCCGTCCCCCAGCGGCCGTGTCGGAGAGGTTCGTACCAGCCAGGAGGCTCAACGTGACGCGGATCAGCTGCGGAGGACGACGGTCATGACATCCGTACTCGTCTGCGACGATTCCCCGCTCGCCCGGGAGGCGCTGCGCCGTGCGGTGGCGACCGTGCCCGGCGTGGACCGGGTGACCACTGCGACGAACGGTGAGGAGGTCCTCCGCCGCTGGGTGGCCGACCGTTCCGATCTCGTTCTGATGGACGTCCGGATGCCCGGACTGGGCGGGGTGGAGACGGTCCGCCGGCTGCTCTCGGCCGACCCGGGCGCCCGGATCATCATGCTCACCGTGGCCGAGGACCTGGACGGCGTGGCCCTCGCGGTCGCCGCCGGGGCCCGCGGCTACCTGCACAAGGACGCCTCGCGCGCCGAGCTGCGGGCCACCGTCACCCAGGCGCTGGCCGACCCGACCTGGCGGCTGGCGCCGCGCCGGCTGCGCAGCCCGGACATGGGCGCCGCGCCGACGCTGACGGCCCGTGAGATCCAGGTGCTGGAGGGGATGAGCCACGGCCGCAGCAACGCGGAGATCGGCCGCGAGCTGTTCCTGTCCGAGGACACCGTGAAGACGCACGCCAGGCGGCTGTTCAAGAAGCTCGGGGCCTCGGACCGCGCGCACGCGGTGGCGCTGGGATTCCGCTGGGGCCTGGTCCGCTGAGCGGGTGCGGCGACAACTGCGCTCGCTCGGACGTGTGACGTTGTGGTCCCGAGGCTGCACCATGGAGTAGTGGAGCACCTCGGGGACCAGCGGACAGGCAGGGGAGGCGGCACGGTGCACCCGGCGACGCATAACGTTCCGATGCACAAGTCCGGACGCGGTGCCGCGTTTTCCGGTCCGACCAGGCACCATGGACCGATGCGTGACGACGAGGAGGCGGCCGGGACCGATCCGGCGCAGCCCGCCCCCGGGGGCGCGGCTGCCGGTTCGTCGTCGGCGCCGGAGGGCCGGTCGGCGGAATCCGACGGCGCGTCGGACGCGGAGGGCCGCCCGCAGTCCACGGGTGCGACCTCGCCCGAGGAGTCCGCGCTGGTCGCGGCAGCGGTGCGCGGGGACGGCCCGGCGATCGAGGCACTGCTCGGCTACGTGCTGCCGCTGGCGCTGCGGTACTGCCGCGGCCGGCTGCTGCGACTGCCCGGCGGGGCCCGGCACCACGTGGACGACGTGGCGCAGGAGGTGTGCGTCGCGGTGCTGTGCGCGCTGCCCCGCTACCGGGACACCGGCCGCCCGTTCGAGGCCTTCGTGTACGGGATCGCCGCGCACAAGATCGCCGACCTGCAGCGGGCCGCGATGCGCGGGCCCGGTTCGACGGTGATCCCGCCGGACGACCTGCCGGAGACGCCGGACGACTCGCTCGGCCCGGAGGAGCGGGCGCTGCTGTCCAGCGACGCCGCGTGGATCAAGGAGCTGCTGTCCAACCTGCCGGCCCGGCAGCGCGAACTGGTGCTGCTGCGGGTGGCGGACGGGCTGTCGGCGGAGGAGACCGGCGAGGTGCTCGGCATGTCGCCGGGCGCGGTGCGGGTGGCCCAGCACCGGGCGCTGTCGCGGCTGCGGGCGCTGGCGGAGGAGTCCGGCTGACCGATCGGGCCCCGGCCGGAAGAACCCAGGGGCCCGGCGCGTTGTCAAGAGGGCGCGACGACATACCCCGCGTCACCAGTACCATGGGGTATCGGCGCCTGGTCGGGTCGCCAAAGTTTCTCCGGTGTGCGCGGTCCTCCGTTGGAGGATCCTCCGAACGCCGGGCGTCTTGGCGGCCGGTAGAGACCCCGGGCGCCCGTGCGCAGAACGACGGCCCGCCACGGAAGGTTCCCCATGTCTTACAACGCCGCCGGCGTACCCGAGAAGTTCGCGATGCTCGGACTCACGTACGACGACGTCCTGCTGCTGCCCGGGGCTTCCGAGGTGCTGCCCAACCAGGTCGACACCTCCTCGCGGATCTCCCGGAACGTGCGGGTCAACATCCCGCTGCTGTCGGCCGCGATGGACAAGGTCACCGAGTCGCGGATGGCGATCGCGATGGCCCGGCAGGGCGGCGTCGGCGTCCTGCACCGCAACCTGTCGATCGAGGACCAGGTCAACCAGGTCGACCTGGTGAAGCGCTCCGAGTCCGGCATGGTGACCGACCCGATCACCGTCGGCCCGGAGGCCACCCTGGCCGAGGCCGACGCGCTGTGCGCCCGGTTCCGGATCTCCGGTGTGCCGGTCGCCAACCCGGACGGCAAGCTGCTGGGCATCGTCACCAACCGCGACATGGCCTTCGAGACCGACCGCAGCCGCAAGGTCGCCGAGATCATGACGCCGATGCCGCTGATCACCGGCAAGGTCGGCATCTCCGGCGAGGACGCGATCGCGCTGCTGCGCCGCCACAAGATCGAGAAGCTGCCGCTGGTCGACGACGAGGGCCGGATCAAGGGCCTGATCACCGTCAAGGACTTCGTCAAGGCGGAGAAGTACCCGAACGCCGCGAAGGACGCCGAGGGCCGGCTGCTGGTCGGCGCCGCCGTCGGCGCCTCCGCCGAGGCCTTCGACCGCGCCCAGGCGCTGGTCGGCGCGGGCGTGGACTTCCTGGTGGTGGACACCTCGCACGGCCACTCGCACAACGCGCTGGCCTGGATCTCGAAGATCAAGTCCGCCGTGTCGGTCGACGTGGTCGGCGGCAACGTCGCCACCCGGGACGGCGCGCAGGCGCTGATCGACGCGGGCGTGGACGGCGTGAAGGTCGGCGTCGGCCCCGGCTCGATCTGCACCACCCGCGTGGTCGCCGGCGTCGGCGTCCCGCAGGTCACCGCGATCTACGAGGCCGCCCAGGCCTGCCAGGACGCGGGCGTCCCGATCATCGGCGACGGCGGCCTGCAGTACTCCGGCGACATCGGCAAGGCGCTGTGCGCCGGCGCCGACACCGTGATGCTGGGCTCGCTGCTGGCCGGCTGCGAGGAGTCGCCGGGCGAGCTGCTGTTCATCAACGGCAAGCAGTTCAAGTCCTACCGCGGCATGGGCTCGCTGGGCGCGATGCAGACCCGCGGCCAGGCGAAGTCCTTCTCCAAGGACCGCTACTTCCAGGCCGAGGTCTCCTCGGACGAGAAGCTGATCGCCGAGGGCATCGAGGGCCAGGTGCCCTACCGCGGCCCGCTGTCCGCCGTGCTGTTCCAGCTGGTCGGCGGCCTGCGCCAGACCATGGGCTACGTCGGCGCCGGGTCGGTCGAGGAGATGCAGACCAAGGGCCGGTTCGTCCGGATCACCTCGGCGGGCCTCAAGGAGAGCCACCCGCACGACATCCAGATGACCGTCGAGGCGCCGAACTACAACGCGCGCTGACCCGCTCGGCACCGGAGCCGCCCGGACCGCAGTTCGACTGCGGACCGGGCGGCTCCCGCCGTTCGGTGCGCCCCTGTCGGGGCGCAAAGGGGCAGTACGGGATACTTGGGTGCGGCCGGGGTGACCCGGTCGCCAGATGGAAAGCAGCTAGAAGGGCTCGAAGTGACTGAGATCGAGATCGGGCGAGGCAAGCGCGGCCGCCGGGCGTACTCCTTCGACGACATCGCCGTCGTCCCCAGCCGCCGTACGCGTGACCCGAAGGAGGTCTCGATCGCCTGGCAGATCGACGCCTACCGGTTCGAGCTGCCGTTCCTCGCGGCGCCGATGGACAGCGTGGTGTCGCCGCAGCAGGCGATCGCGATCGGGCAGCTGGGCGGCCTGGGCGTGCTGAACCTGGAAGGCCTGTGGACGCGGTACGAGGACCCGCGGCCGCTGCTGGAGGAGATCGCCTCGATCGCCGACGAGGCGGACGCGACCCGGCGCCTGCAGGAGGTCTACGCCGAGCCGATCAAGGCCGAGCTGATCAAGGAGCGGATCAAGGAGGTCCGTGACTCGGGTGTGGTCACCGCCGCCGCGCTCTCGCCGCAGCGCACCGCCGAGTTCTCCAAGGCCGTGGTCGACGCCGGCGTCGACGTGTTCGTGATCCGCGGCACCACGGTCTCCGCCGAGCACGTCTCGGGCGCCGCCGAGCCGCTGAACCTGAAGCAGTTCATCTACGAGCTGGACGTCCCGGTGATCGTCGGCGGCTGCGCCACCTACACCGCCGCGCTGCACCTGATGCGCACCGGCGCGGCCGGCGTGCTGGTCGGCTTCGGCGGCGGCGCCGCGCACACCACCCGGGGCGTGCTGGGCATCCAGGTGCCGATGGCGACCGCGGTGGCGGACGTCGCGGCCGCCCGCCGCGACTACATGGACGAGTCCGGCGGCCGCTACGTGCACGTGATCGCGGACGGCGGCGTCGGCTACAGCGGCGACATCCCCAAGGCCGTGGCCTGCGGCGCGGACGCGGTGATGATCGGCGCCGCGCTGGCCCGCGCCACCGACGCGCCCGGCCAGGGCTACCACTGGGGCATGGAGGCCGTCCACGAGGAGCTGCCGCGCGGCAAGCGGGTGCACCTGGGCACCGTCGGCTCGACCGAGCAGATCCTGACCGGCCCGTCGCACACCCCGGACGGCACCATGAACCTGTTCGGCGCGCTGCGCCGGGCGATGGCCACCACCGGCTACACGGAGCTCAAGGAGTTCCAGCGGGTCGAGGTCACGGTCAACTCCGCGCGCTGATCCCGGCGTTCGAACGAAGGGCCCCTGCCGCACGCGGCAGGGGCCCTTTCGGCGCTCGGTCAGGAGTTGTTGCCGAACTTCGCGGTGAGGCTGAAGCCCATGAAGAGGCCGATCGCGATGAACAGCACGGACATCACGTCGAAGGTCGCCTTCCAGGCGTCCATCAGCAGGTTGAAGCGCTCGGTGAAGACGGCCGTGATCTCGACCCCGGCCACCTCGTGGACGATCAGCGCGATGCCGAACAGCTCGCCGAAGAACAGGCCGAACACCGAGAACAGCGCGCCGGCCACCGGCAGGACCGGGTGCTTGCCGCCGATCTTGCCGACGGTGACGCCGACGGCGGCGGCGATGCCGATCACCAGCCAGGAGAACTCGTGCTCGATGGCCTTGACGACGAAGCCGTACAGCAGGCCGGCGACCAGCGCGACGCCGAGGCCGGCGATGATCGCGCCCGGCACGTTCTTCGGGCCGGCGTTGGCGCCGGCCAGCGGGACGCCCGGCACCAGGCCGGGAGCGCCGGCGCCCCAGCCGGGGGCCTGCGGTGCGGCGCCCGCGTACGGGGGCTGGCCCGTCGGGGGCTGGCCGACCGGGGGCTGGGCGCCCGGGTACGGGGGCTGGCCGGCCGGGTAGGGAGCCGGGCCGCTCGGGTACTGCGGCGGGGCGGCGTAGGGGTTGTTCGGGTCGGGCGTGGTCATCGTGGAGTCCCCCGAAGTGATGATGTGAAGAGCGCGCAGAGGTTAGCAGGGCGTAAGGACGCTTGGACAGCGTCGACGCGGCGGGTGGACGGGCCGTCGACCGGAGTCGGTCCGCACCGGTCGTTTTCGGTCGCCGGGGCGGTGCGGACGGGACACAAGGGGCGCGCGGGGCGCGGACCCGATGGGGGTGGGTGGCCGGGCAGGGCGACGGCAGGGGATGATGGTGCCCCGGCGTGCGACCGCCGACCGCGGTGGTCCGACATGCCGTCAGGTCCCGTCCGGGCGCCCGGCGAGGGCCGCAACACGATGGGGAGACCGCACCGATGACGCAGCCGCAGGAACCGACCGGCCGACTGCTGGCGGACCGCTACCGGCTGGGCGAGGTGCTCGGCCGCGGCGGCATGGGCACCGTGTGGCGGGCCGAGGACGAGATGCTCGGCCGGATCGTCGCGGTGAAGGAGCTCCGGATGACCGGGGCCGTCGACGAGGCCGAGAAGCACCGGCTGATCGTCCGCACCCTGCGCGAGGCCAAGGCCACCGCCCGGATCCGGCACACCGCCGCCGTCACCGTCTTCGACGTGGTCGAGGAGGACGGCCGGCCGTGGATCGTGATGGAGCTCGTCGACGGCCGCTCGCTGGCCGACGTGGTCCGCGAGGACGGCGCGCTGACGCCGGAGCGGGCCGCCGCGATCGGGCTGGACCTGCTCGGCGTGCTCGGCGCCGCGCACAGCCAGGGCGTGCTGCACCGGGACGTGAAGCCGTCCAACGTGCTGATCGGCGAGGACGGGCGCACCGTGCTCACCGACTTCGGCATCGCCAGCGTCGAGGGCGACACCTCGATCACCTCCACCGGCATGCTGGTCGGCGCGCCCTCGTACATCGCGCCCGAGCGGGCCCGCGGGCAGCGGCCCGGACCGCCGTCCGACCTGTGGTCGCTGGGCGGCACGCTGTACGCGATGGTGGAGGGCGTCCCGCCGTACGACCGGGGCTCGGCGCTGGCCACGCTGACCGCCGTGATGACCGAGGAGCTGCCGCCGCCCGCCCACGCCGGGCCGCTGCTGCCCGTCATCCAGGGGCTGCTGGAGAAGGACCCCGCGAAGCGGATGGACGCCGACACCGCGCGGGAGCTGCTGCGGCGGATCGTCGACGGCAAGCCGCTGCCCGAGCCGAAGCGCCCCGCCGCCGTGGCGCCGCCCGCGCCGCCGGCCGCCGAGACCGCGACCCGGGCGCTGCCCGCCGACCCCGCCGCCGGCGCGGACACCGCCGTGGTGCAGCGCGCCGGCGCGTCCCGGCGGCGCGCCCTGCTGACCGTCGCGGCGGTCGCCGCCGTGCTGGCGCTGGTCGCCGCGCTGGTGGTGCTGTGGCCCGGCGAGAAGGGCGGCGGGGCGAACGCGGCGGACGGGCGCGGCACCCCCGCGACGGCCGGGGAGCCGACCACCAGCCCCTCGCCGTCCCCGAGCACCGGCCCGAGCGCGAGCCCGAGCGGCACCGCCTCGGCGGGGCCCTCGGAGCAGGCCGGCCCGTCGATGACGCCCGGTCAGGTGCCCGACGGGTACCGGGTGTACAAGGACCCGTCCGGTTTCAGCATCACGCTGCCCGAGTGGATGACCGACCAGGGCCCGGACTACCGCTCCACCAGCCGGCGCTTCGAGGGCAACGGGCTGCGGCTGGTGGTCGACTGGCAGTCGCCCGCCGGGGACAGCGCGCTCAAGGACTGGCAGGCGGCCGACCGCTCCGCGAAGATGACCGACTACCGCCGGATCCGGGTCGAGACGGTGGCCTACCGGGACTGGAGCAACGCCGCCGACTGGGAGTGGACGTACACCGGCAAGAGCGGCACCCTGCTGCACTCGCTGAACCGCGGCTTCGTCACCGGCGGCGGCAAGTACGGCTACGCCATCTACTGGACCATGCCGGAGGCCGTCTGGTCCGCGCCGGACGGCTCGCTGGCCCGGCGGATCTCCTTCGAAAGCTTCCAGCCCGCGCCGTAGCGGCCGTTCGGGCCGTTCCGCCGGGAGGGGCAAGCGAGTTGAAAGGCCGCACCGGGAGGTGGCGGGCGCGCCCCGGGGCCGTAGGCTGGCGGGACGACGGCGTGAGGAACAGGCATGCGAACGGCCCCGGGGCAGGTGGTGGCCGGGCGGTACCGGGTGACGGACCGTCCGGAGGACGAAGTCGGCGTGCCCGCGGTGGACGGGCACAGCGGCGCCCGGGTGCGGCTGTTCGCCCTGGAGCTGCCCGAACTGCTGAGCCCCGGTCGGCCCGTCGACGGGCCCGGCCCCGGGTACGGGCCGCGGCTGACCGCCCGGGTGGCGCAGGTCGCCGCCGCCGCGCCCGCCCATCCGCGGCTGCTGCGTGGCCTCGCCGCCGGGCCCGAGGGCGAACTGCTGTGGGTGGCCGAGGAGTCGGTCGCCGGGGCGCCGCTGGAGCAGCTGCTCGCCGAGGGCCCGCTGCCGCCGTACCGGGTCGCCGAGATCGGCGCCGACCTGGCCGGGGCGCTGCGGGCCGCGCACGAGGCCGGGCTCACCCACGGCAACGTCACCGCCCGCACCGTGCTGATCTGCGAGGACGGTGCGGCGATGCTCGGCGGCCTGCTGCTGGGCGCCGCCGAGGAGGAACTGTGCGCGGCGCTCGGCGGCGAGGTGCCGCGCCGGGTGTACGAGACGCGCGCGCTCATGCTCGGACCGCTCGCCGAGCGCTGGGCGATCGATCCGGGCGCGCCCGCCGACACCTGGGCCCTCGGCGTCCTGCTGTACCGCCTGCTCACCGGCCACGGCCCGTACCCGGAGCACGACCTGCCGACGCTGCTCGCCGCCGTCCGCGACGGCCGCCACCACTCCGCCGAGCGGTGCGGCCCGCTGCGGCCCCTGGTGGAGCGGCTGCTGCGCCCGGACGCCGCGGCCCGGCCCGACGCGGCGACCGTCCAGCGGGAGTTGCGCGAGCTGCTGGTGTTCGCGCCCGAGCCGCACCCGGACGGCCGACCGGAGACGCCACTGCCGGTGGTCCGGGTCGAGGCCCCGCCGCCGGCGCTGCGGCCGCGCGGCGCCCGGCCGCGGAAGCGTCCGCCGACGGACCGTCAGGGCGGCGCGCAGGCCGGGAAGCCGTCCCGGATCCCGGCACGCCTGCTCGGGCCGCTGGTGCTGGTGGCGGTGCTGGTGCTGATGGTCGCGGCGATCGTCGGGATCGTCGTGGTCGCAGGCTGAAAGCGGCCGATCACGGTGCGATTCGCCACCCGGGGTGCGATTCCCGAGCGGCCCCGCGCAGCCTAGGCTTGCCTTCGAACCGCCGGTGCGAGCAGGCACGCGGTGTGCCACGACCTCGTCCGACCGGCGGTGGGGGGTCATTGAAGGGGGGACGGTCATGGGCGCACAGGACCAGTCGACCGGCCGTCTGCTGGCCGGGCGGTACGCGCTCGGCGAGCGACTGGGACGCGGCGGGATGGGGACCGTCTGGCGGGCCAGGGACGAGATGCTGGACCGGGAGGTCGCCGTCAAGGAGTTGACGGTCAGCCACCTCTCGGAGGAGGACCTGGAGATACTCCAGTCCCGGATGAAGCGCGAGGCCCGGGCCGCCGCCCGGATCAAGCACCCGGGCGTCATCACCATCCACGACGTGCTCGAACAGGACGGCCGGCCGTGGATCGTGATGGAGCTCGTCGACGGGCGCGCGCTGTCCGACGTGATCAGCCAGGACGGCACCCTGACGCCCCGTGAGGCCGCCGACGTCGGCCTCCAGGTGCTCGCCGCCCTGCACCGCGGCCACCAGCTCGGCGTGCTGCACCGGGACGTCAAGCCCGCCAACGTGCTGCTCGAACACGGCAGCGGGCGGGTCGTGCTGCTCGACTTCGGCATCGCCAAGTTCGAGGGCGCGATGGACATCACCCGCCCCGGCGACCTGGTCGGCTCGCCCGACTACCTGGCCCCCGAACGCGCCCAGGGCCAGCGGCCCGGGCCCGCGTCCGACCTGTGGGCGCTCGGCGCGACGCTGTTCCACGCCGTCGAGGGCCAGTCGCCGTTCCGCCGCGACAGCCCGCTCGGCACCCTCGCCGCGGTGGTCGACGAGCCGCTGCCGGAGTCCCGCCGGGCGGCCGGACTCGGGCCGGTGCTCGCCGCGCTGATGGCCAAGGACCCGGCGGAGCGGCCCAGCGCCGACGAGGCCGCGAAGATGCTCCGCGAGGTCGCCTCCGGACACACCGTCAGCATGCGCGTCCCGCAGCAGGCCGGCGAGGCCCGGCTGCCCACCCAGGTGGTGCCGGTGGTGGACCGGGTCGAACCCGAAGCCGAACCCGAGCCCGAGGCGGAGGAGTCGGCGACACCGCCCCAGGTGCCGCAGCAGCGCGGCGCCGACGGGACGGCGGCCCCGGCGGCCCCCGTCCGGCGCGGGCGCAAGCGGCGGGTGCTGACGGTGCTGGCGGCCGTCCTGGTGCTGGTCGCGGCCGGCGGCGGCGGGTACTACCTGAGCCACCGGCACAAGGCCCGGGCGGTCGACCCGGGCCCCGACCCCGCCCCCGGTCCGGTCAACGGGCAGGGGCCCGCGCCGGCCGGCTACATCTGGCAGGACGACCCGGCGGGCTTCCGCTTCCTGCTGCCCACCGACGGCACCTGGGTGCGCAGCGAGACCAACGCGCAGATCTACTACTCGCCCGACGACCGCGACCACTACCTGCAGTTCGCGGTGACGGTCGGTCAGCCGCTCGCCCCGCAGGAGCACCTGCTGCAGATGGAGGCCTCGCTCAGCAAGAGCCTCAAGGACTTCCGGACCACCACGCTGGCCGCCGCGAAGATCAACGACCAGGAGGGCGCGGTCTGGGAGTTCAGCTTCACCGGGACGACGGGGGGCCGGCGGCACGCGAAGGAGGTCGAGTTCCGGCGCAGTGACGGGACGTCGTTCGCGGTGTACGTGTCGGGGCCGGAGAAGGACTGGACGCAGAGCCTGCGGCGCTTCACGACGGTGCTGAACAACTTCGTGCCGACGAAATGAGCCGACAGCGCAGGGTCGCGGCCACGTGCAAGTGATTGCTCGTGGCGCGATCTTGCCGACAGGTGCCTTCCGCTTCGCGCAGTTCCTCGCGCCCCTGGGCGCAAATGTGTTACCGGCGGGTACACAAGCGCGGGCCGAGCGCCTAGGCTGCCCGCATGACGGAGAGCACGGGCCAGATGCGGCGCAATCCTGCGGCCAAGGGTGGGGCGCGTACGGTCGCTTCGGCGGTTCCGGGGGCGGTGGTGGCGCGGTTGGCGAAGGGCGTCACGGCGTCCGGCGACGAGATCGCCGAGACCGTCGCGCCGCTGACCGGGGAGGTGCTGGCGACGCTGCCGGTGTCCGGGACGGCGGACGTGGAGCGGGCGTTCACCGAGGCGCGGCGGGCGCAGTCGGCCTGGGCGGCACTGTCGGTGCGGCAGCGGGCGGGCGTGCTGCTGCGCTTCCACGACCTGCTGCTGCGGCGGCAGGACGAGGTGCTGGACCTCATCCAGGCGGAGACCGGCAAGGCCCGGCTGCACGCGTTCGAGGAGGTCATGGCGGTCGCCTCGGCGGCCCGGCACTACGGCCGGACGGCGCCCGCGTACCTGCGCGACCGCCGCCGGGGCGGGGCGCTGCCGGTGCTGACCAGCGCCGTGGAGGCGCGCCGGCCCAAGGGCGTGGTCGGGCAGATCTCGCCGTGGAACTACCCGCTGGAGCTGTCGGTCGGCGACGCGCTGCCGGCGCTGGTCGCGGGCAACGCGGTGGTGAACAAGCCGGACACCCAGACCGCGCTGACCGCCCTGTGGGCGCGCGAGCTGTTCGTCGAGGCGGGGCTGCCGCCGCAGGTGTGGCAGATCGTGCTGGGCGACGGCCCGGTGGTGGGCCCCCAGGTGGTGGAGCGCGCCGACTACGTGGCGTTCACCGGCTCCACCCGCACCGGCCGGGACGTGGCCCGACGGGCCGCCGAGCGGCTGGTCGGGGCGTCGCTGGAACTGGGCGGCAAGAACGCCATGCTGGTGCTGTCCGACGCCGACCTGGACAAGGCGGCGGCGGGCGCGGTGCGGGCGTGCTTCTCCTCCGCCGGGCAGCTGTGCATCTCGATCGAGCGGCTGTACGTGCACCGGTCGGTGGCGGACGCGTTCCTGGCGAAGTTCGCCGAGAGGACCTCCGCGCTGCGCCTGGGCGGCGGCCTGGCGTACGGCGCGGACATGGGCTCGCTGGTGTCGGCCCGTCAGCTGGAGACGGTGACCCGGCACGTCGAGGAGGCGGTGAAGGCCGGGGCGACGGTGGTGGCCGGCGGGCAGGCCCGCCCGGACCTCGGGCCGCTGTTCTTCGAGCCGACCATCCTGGACGGCGTCACCCCCGAGATGGCGGTGTGCGCGGAGGAGACCTTCGGGCCGGTGGTGTCGGTCTACCGCTTCGACACCGAGGACGAGGCGGTCGCCGCCGCCAACGCCACCCCGTACGGCCTGAACTCCAGCGTGTGGACCAAGGACACCGGCCGGGGCCGCAAGGTCGCGGCCCGGCTGCGCACCGGCACCGTCAACGTGAACGAGGCGTACGCCGCCGCGTACGGGTCGGTGGCCTCGCCGATGGGCGGCATGGGCGACTCGGGGCTCGGCCGGCGGCACGGCGCGGAGGGCATCCTGCGCTACACCGAGGCGCAGACCATCGCGGTGCAGCGGCTGCTGCCGATCGGCCCGTCGATGGGCATGGACGACCGGAAGTTCGCCGAGTTCTTCACCACCGGCCTGAAGGTCATGAAGGCGTTCCGCCTGAAGTAGCAGGGCCGTTGATCGAGGAGGGGCAGTGTCGTTCGACTACGACGTCGTGGTGGTCGGTTCGGGCTTCGGCGGCTCGGTCGCCGCGCTGCGGCTGACCGAGAAGGGCTACCGGGTCGCCGTCCTGGAGGCCGGGCGCAGGTTCGGCCGGGACGAGCTGCCCCGCACGTCCTGGGCCACCCGCGACTACCTGTGGGCGCCGGCCGCCGGCCTGTACGGCATCCAGCGCATCCACCTGCTGCGCAACGTGCTGATCCTGGCCGGGGCGGGCGTCGGCGGCGGCTCGCTGAACTACGCCAACACCCTGTACGTGCCGCCGAAGCCGTTCTTCGAGGACCGGCAGTGGCGGCACATCACCGACTGGCAGGCCGAACTGGCCCCGTTCTACGACCAGGCGCAGCGGATGCTCGGGGTGCGGCTCAACCCGACCATGACGCCCTCCGACGTGCACCTGAAGGCCGCCGCCGAGGCGATGGGCTGCGGCGACACCTTCCACCTGGCGCCCGTCGGGGTGTTCTTCGGCGACGGCCGGGACGGCGCCGGCGAGGCCAAGGCCGCGCCCGGCGACGAGGTCGACGACCCGTACTTCGGCGGGGCCGGCCCGAAGCGCAGGGCGTGCACCGAGTGCGGCGAGTGCATGACGGGCTGCCGGCACGGCGCGAAGAACATGCTCACCGAGAACTACCTGTACCTGGCGGAGCGGGCCGGCGCGGAGATCCTGCCGCTGACCACCGTGAAGCGGCTGCGCCCGCACGGCGACGGCTACGCGGTGGACGTGCTGCCCACCGACGCCCGCACCCGGCGGGCCAAGAAGGCCGGGGCCCGCACCGTCACCGCCGAGCGGGTGGTGGTCGCGGCCGGCACCTACGGCACCCAGACGCTGCTGCACCGGATGCGCGAGGGCGGGCTGCTGCCCCGGATCTCCGCCAAGCTGGGCCACCTCACCCGCACCAACTCCGAGGCGCTGGTGGGCGCGCAGACCTCCGACCGGCGCTACGGGGAGCGGGTCGACTTCACCCGGGGCGTGGCCATCACCTCGTCCGTGCACCCCGACGAGAACACCCACATCGAGCCGGTCCGCTACGGCCGCGGCTCGAACGCGATGGGCGCGCTGTCGATCCAGCAGGTCAGCGGTGCCGGGCGGGGGCCGCGCTGGCTGCGCTACCTGGGGACGGCGGCCCGGCACCCGTGGATCTTCGCGCAGTCGATGAACCAGCACCGGTGGTCGGAGAAGACGATCATCGGCCTGGTCATGCAGTCGCTGGACAACTCGCTGACGGTCTCGCTGAAGAACGGGAAGCTGACCTCCCGGCAGGGCCACGGCGCGCCCAACCCGAACTTCATCCCGGCGGCGGAGGAGGGCGCGCGGGCGCTCGCCGCGTCCATCAACGGCTTCCCCGGCTCCACCGTCGGCGAGATCTTCGACATCCCGCTGACCGCGCACTTCCTCGGCGGCTGCCCGATCGGCGACAGCGCCGAGGCCGGCGTCGTCGACCCCTACCACCGGCTGTACGGCTACCCGGGGATCAGCGTGGTCGACGGCTCCGCGGTCTCCGCCAACCTCGGCGTCAACCCGTCGCTGACGATCACCGCGCAGGCCGAGCGCGCCATGTCGATGTGGCCCAACCGCGGCGAGGCCGACCCGCGCCCCGCGCAGGGCGAGGCGTACCGGCCGGTCCGGGCGGTGCGGCCGCACCGGCCCGCCGTGCCCGAGGGGGCGTTCGGGGCGCTGCGACTGCCGCTGCTGGCCGTGCCGAAGGTGCCGCGCAAGGCCGACTGAGGCCGGTCGAGGCCGATTGACATCCCGCGACGGCCGGTGGGATAAACGGGCACCCGATGCACGAACCATCCCCGGGGGGACCGTCATGCCCATCTGCCCGTCCTGCGGCGCCGCCGTCGCCGGCGCCGTGGCGACCTGCGCGAACTGCGGGCGACCGCTCGGAGCACCGCCGTCCGCGATCGGCGAGGTGGTGGCCGACGACACCGCCGGCCCCTCCCCGTGGGGCGCCGGGCGGGTCCACCAGGACCGGCAGTGGCCGACGCCGTCCCGGGGCTGGCTGACCGCCGGCCGGGTGCTGCTCGCGCCGACCGCGCTGCTGGTGGTGCTGGCCGTGCTCGGCAGCACCGTCGGCGGCCGCGACGTCGGCGGCGTGCAGGACGACCCGGCGGTGAACTGGACCACCCACACCTTCCAGATGTGGCTCCAGCTCACCCTCACCGCCTTCGGCGCGCCCTGGAGGAGCACCAGCACCAGCACCTACGGCACCGCCACCGCGACCATCCACGTGCTGCCGTACGCGGTGGCCCTCGGCTGGCTGGCGCTGCTCTGGCTCGGCCAGCGGCTCGCCGCCCGGGCCCGCGCCGCCGCCGGCGCCGCCGAGCCGACCGGGCTCGCCGCCGGCGCGCAGGCGCTGCGCACCGGCGCGCTGTCGGCCGCGGCGGCGCTCGTGCTGGGCTGGATCTCCTCCGGCAGCTCGCACAAGGACCTGGAGGCGCTCGAACTCAGCACCGACGTCACCACCGGCCCGGCGATGGTGCCGCTCGGAGTGTCCGCGTTCCTGGCCGCCGCCGCGGTGGTGCTGGCCGTGGACGGGCAGGGCGCGCTGCGCGCGGAGGCCGCGCGCCGCCGCCTGCTGGGCGGCTGGCTGCTGGCCTGGCAGCACGCGGCGCGGGTGGTCGGCGGCCTGCTGGCGCTGCTCACCGTGGTGTCGGTGGTGATGCAGGTGGTGGCGGACCGGCCGTTCGCGCTGTCCGACTTCCGGGCGCTGGCGGTCAACAACGGCGTGCAGCTGTTCGGCATCGGCACCGGCGCCCGGGGCCGCCTGGACCTCCTGACCGGCACCCGCCAGGACTCCTTCGCGCTGTACGACCTCGGCGGGCACGGCGGCCAGTGGTGGCTGGCGGTGCTGCCGGTGCTGCTGGCGGCGCTGGCGCTCGGCTGGTCCGCGCACCGCGGCCGGCTCACCCAGCTGGACCGGGCCCGACTGGCGGTGCTGTACGCCGCGCTGACCGCCGCGCTGGTGCTCGGCACCTCGACCTGGCTGAGCGACCACAGCGCCATCAAGGGCGAGGTGCACGACGGCCGGACCGACGTGGTCGGCTGGTCGCTGGCCACGGTGCTGCCGGCCGCCGCGGCCTGGGCGGTGTTCGGCGCGCTGCTGGTGCCCGCCGTGCTCGACGCGGTGCGCCGCACCCCCGTCCCGCTGTCCGCGCCGCTGCCCGCGCAGGCGACGGGCGAGCCGGAAGGCGCGTCCGGGCTGGTCGAACTGGTCGTCGAGGAGCACCGGCCGACGGTCGGCCGCATCGACGTGCTGGACTCGCACGCCGCCTACCGGCGGCCCGACGCGGGCTGAGCCCGGAACGGGCAAAGGGCCCCGCGGGGGAACGGGGCCCTTTGTCGGTCAGCACACGGCGTCAGGGCCGCGCCGGTGCTGAGTGACGGCGCCGGGGGAGGAGCGCCGTCGGGGAGAGATGGTCGAGAGCACGCCGGAAGCCGGGTGGGCCTCACGGAGCGTGAGAGACGGGCCGTTCGCGCGGCGGCCCGAGAGCGGGGCGGGTGTGTGGTGGCCCCCCGTCCCAGCAGTCATCGTCCTGGACGAGTGCCGTGCCGTGCAACCGATTCGACGCAAATTCGACCGAGGCCGGAACAGGACACGGCGCCGGGCGGCGCCGCGGCCGCCCGGCCGGGGCGGTCACTGACGGTGATAGTGGCTTGCGAGGCGTACCGGGGCGTACGCCGGAGCGGGCGGTCGGCCGATGTGTGGCGGCCGGCACCGGTACCGGCCGCCACACCCCGGGTCCGCCCGGTCGCGGACGGGGTCGCTGTCCCCTGCTGACCCGACCGCGGCACCGGGGCGCGGTCCCACGGCGGGCCCGTGCCCGCCACGCGCACCCGGTGGACCGGAGAAGATCCACGCGTGGTCGCCGCACGCCCCGCCCGCACCTGGAGGATGCCGGCGTCTCGTACGGCCGCCCGGTGCAACGATTCGCCACCCGGCGCGGTCACGGGCAGCGCGGCGGGCAGTCGGGTGAAACGCTCCCGGTAGACTCGATGGCGACACCCCTTTTGTACCGCCGCCGGAAGGCCGTTCGTGTCCTCTGTACCCCCCGTCCAGTCCCCGCCGGAGAACGACACCGTCCTGGTCGTCGACTTCGGCGCCCAGTACGCCCAGCTCATCGCCCGTCGGGTGCGTGAGGCGCGGGTCTACAGCGAGATCGTGCCGAGCTCCATGCCGGTCGACGAGATGCTCGCCAAGAACCCCAGGGCGATCATCCTCTCCGGCGGTCCGTCGTCGGTGTACGAGGAGGGCGCACCGCAGCTCGACCGTGCGATCTTCGAGGCCGGCGTGCCGGTGTTCGGCATGTGCTACGGCTTCCAGCTGATGGCCACCGCCCTCGGCGGCACCGTCGACAACAGCGGCGCCCGCGAGTACGGCCGCACCCCGCTGACCGTCACCCGCTCCGGCTCCACCCTGTTCGAGGGCACCCCGGACAAGCACTCGGTGTGGATGTCGCACGGCGACGCCTGCTCGGCCGCGCCCGAGGGCTTCACCGTCACCGCCTCCACCGACGTGGTGCCGGTCGCCGCGTTCGAGAACGACGAGCGCAAGCTGTACGGCGTGCAGTACCACCCCGAGGTGATGCACTCCGAGCACGGCCAGCAGGTCCTGGAGCACTTCCTGTACCGCGGCGCCGGCATCGCCCCGAACTGGACCACCACCAACGTGGTCGAGGAGCAGGTCGCGCTGATCCGCGAGCAGGTCGGCGACAAGCGCGCCATCTGCGGCCTGTCCGGCGGCGTGGACTCCGCCGTCGCCGCCGCCCTGGTGCAGCGCGCCATCGGCGACCGGCTGACCTGCGTCTACGTCGACCACGGCCTGATGCGCAAGGGCGAGACCGAGCAGGTCGAGAAGGACTTCGTCGCGGCCACCGGCGTCAAGCTGGTCGTGGTCGACGCCGAGGAGCGCTTCCTGACCGCGCTGAAGGGCGTCTCCGACCCCGAGACCAAGCGCAAGATCATCGGCCGCGAGTTCATCCGGGTCTTCGAGCAGGCCCAGGCCGACATCATCGCCGACGAGGGCCCCGCCGTGGAGTTCCTGGTCCAGGGCACCCTGTACCCGGACGTGGTGGAGTCCGGCGGCGGCACCGGCACCGCCAACATCAAGTCCCACCACAACGTCGGCGGCCTGCCCGAGGACCTCGAGTTCCAGCTGGTCGAGCCGCTGCGCAAGCTGTTCAAGGACGAGGTCCGGATGGTCGGCCAGGAGCTCGGCCTGCCCGCCGAGATCGTCCAGCGCCAGCCGTTCCCCGGCCCGGGCCTCGGCATCCGGATCGTCGGCGAGGTCACCAAGGAGCGCCTGGACCTGCTCCGCGAGGCCGACGCCATCGCCCGCGAGGAACTGACCCTGGCCGGCCTGGACAGCGAGATCTGGCAGTGCCCCGTGGTGCTGCTGGCCGACGTCCGCTCGGTCGGCGTGCAGGGCGACGGCCGCACCTACGGTCACCCGATCGTGCTGCGCCCGGTCTCCTCCGAGGACGCCATGACCGCCGACTGGTCGCGCCTGCCCTACGAGGTGCTGGCGAAGATCTCCACCCGGATCACCAACGAGGTCAAGGACGTCAACCGCGTCGTGCTGGACGTCACCTCCAAGCCGCCGGGCACCATCGAGTGGGAGTAGTCCCACCGGCGACCGAACGACGGCGCCGCCGCTCCCTGCAGGCAGGTGAGTGGCGGCGCCGCCATGTACGGGCGGCACCCGGCACAATCGGATCCGGTCCTGCCGGCGGTCGGCGGGCGCCAGGGAGAGGGCGGCAGTGATGGCGACAGGGACGGGCACCGGGCTGCACGAGGGCCGGGACGCGGCGACACGGATCGCCCACTGGAAGGCGACGGCCTCGCGGCTCGCGCTGCTGCCGCTGCGGCTCTTCCTCGGCGCGACCTTCGTCTACGCCGCCTTCGACAAGCTCTCCGACGCGCACTACCTGGCCGGCGCCGGCGACGCCGCGTCCTTCTACGCGCAGACCCAGGCCGCCAAGCCCGGCAGCCCGATCGGCTGGGCGCTCGCCCCCGCCCTGGACGCCCCCACCTTCTTCGGCCTGCTGATCGCCTTCGGCGAGCTCGCCGTCGGCCTCGGCACCCTGCTCGGCCTGTGGGGCCGGCTCGCCGCCCTCGGCGGCGCGCTGCTCAGCGCCACCCTCTGGCTGACCGTCAGCTTCCACACCACCCCGTACTACCTGGGCAACGACCTGGCCTACCTGCTGGCCTGGACGCCGCTGCTGCTGGCCGGCACCCCGTACCTGTCGGTGGACGGCTACCTCGCCGCCCGCGCCGCCCGGGACCGCGCCCGCGGTCTCGACGAGGACGCGGTGCGCCGCCGCGCCCTGCTGGACGGCGGCATCGCGGCGGTCGCGCTGGGCGGCGCCGGCCTGCTGTCCGGCTCGCTCACCGCCGGCTTCGGCCGCGAGGACCTCACGGCCACCGCCGCGCCCGCCGCCCCCGCCCCGCAGCCGGCCGGCCCCGCGCCGAGCGTCCCCGCCGCGCAGGTCCCGGTCGGCGGCTCCGCCACCGTCAAGGACCCGGCCAGCGGCGACGCCGTGTACATCGTCCAGCCGACCGCCGGGAAGTACGCCGGCCTGTCCTCGGTCTGCACCCACTCCGGCTGCGCGGTCAACCCGCCCAAGGACGGCCGGCTGTACTGCCCCTGCCACGGCTCCACGTTCGACGCCGCCACCGGCGCGGTGATCAACGGCCCGGCCGTCAAGCCGCTGCCCGGCTACGCCGTCACCCGGAACGGCGAGCAGCTCGAACTCGGCCCGCAGCAGCAGGCCTAGCTACTCCAGCGTGTGATCGTCGTCGCGGGCCCCGCCCCGGCCGCGCCTGGAGACCGCCACCAGCGCGCCGCCGAGGCCGCCCGCGCCGAGCACGATGAACGCCAGCGGCAGCACGAACCGGCTGTTGACCTCCTGGTCGTTCACCGACGCCACCAGGTACAGCACCGCCAGCGCCGTGAACAGGCCGCCCGCGACCAGCGCGTACAGATCGAACTGATGCTTCCTCATCACCGCTCCACCCTGATGTCACCGATGCCCATCGTCACCGTCAGGTCCAGCACGCCCTTGGACGGCTGCCCCGCCGGGACCAGGATCACCACGTCCTCGTTGACCGCCGGACCGCTGTAGTCCTGGCCGTCCGGCAGGCTCACCGAGCCCACCCCGTCGCGCAGCTTCAGCCGCAGCTCCACCCCGCTCGGCACCCGCACCACCGCGTTGCCGACGCCGACCCGCAGCTCGGTGCCGACGGTGCCGCCCGCCGGGTCCAGCGCCGACAGGTCGAGCCGGGCGTCGCCGATGCCCGCCGTGTACCGCTCGTGCAGGCTGCCCGGGGCGGCCGTCCAGTTCCGGTCGCCGACCGAGTCCGCGACCGTCGCCGAGCTGCCGCCCGTGAACACCAGGCCGGCCGTCACCAGCAGCGCCAGGAAGGTCAGCCCGCGGGTGCGGCCCCAGCGGGCGCTGAGCACCATCGCCAGGCCCAGCGGCAGCAGCGCCACCGCCAGCACCGTCGACCAGCGGCGGTCCCCGTGCGCGCTCACCGCCACCCACCAGGACGCGCCGATCGCCACCAGCACCGCCCACGCGCCCAGCGTCGAACGCCCGCGCTGCCGGCGGCGCTCGGCCTTCCACTCGCGGTGGCGCCGCACGCTCTCCCGGTGCCGCTCCATCGCCTCGCGGTGCGCCTGCCGGCGCTCCTCGGCGCCCGCCCGGTACTGCGCCATGTTCCGTTCCATCCGCGCCCGGTAGTCCTCGGGTTCGGCCTGCTCCTTGCGCAGCGGGTCGCCCTCCGGCAGGTCGGTGCGCTGCCACCACGGCTGGGCGGGCGCGCCGGGCGGCGGCGTCGCGCCGTACGGGTTGCGCTCCGGGTGCCGCGGGTCCCACAGGTAGCCGGACGGGCCGGTGGGGGGCGTGTCCGCCGGGCGCTCCTCGTGCCGGGCCGCGATCCGCTCCTGCAGGTCGGCGGCGCGGGCCTGCCACTCGCCGCGCAGGTCGCGGCTCATCGCCTCGCCCCAGGTCTTCCAGTCCGCGAAGGTGCCGGACGCGTCGAGCCGGTCGTACGGGCCGCCGAAGCGCTTCGGCGCCGGCCCGTCGTCGTCGCCGCCGAAGCGCCGCCGGCGCTCCGGGTCGTAGCGCAGCGCCAGGAACACCAGCGCGGCCAGCAGCAGCAGTGGGAACAGTTGGTCGCCGTCGTTCATCGAGGAGAAGAACACGCCGGTGCCGATCACCGTCAGCAGCACCGCGCCGACCGACTGGCCGTCCACCCGGCCGGTCAGCACCCGCTGGAGCTCGGTGCGGCCGCCCTCGCCGTCGGTGGCCTCGCGCGGCACCACCAGCCAGGCCAGGCCGTACAGGAACAACCCGAGCCCGCCGGTCAGGCCGAGCACCGCGATCACCACCCGGAACACCACCGGGTCGATGTCCAGGTAGCGGCCGAGCCCGCCGCACACGCCCGCCACCACCCGGTGCCGGGAGGAACGGGTCAGCGCCGGGCGCGGTTCGGCGGGGGCGTCCGGTGCTTCTCCCGGGATCTGGTCGTCCGTCATGGACACCATCCTTCCGGGCCGCGGGGCCCCGCCCAACCGTCCGGAGCCCGGGAGCAACCCTGAACCGACCCTGAGGGCGGGTGGGGGCCGGACCCTGATGCGCCGCGCACCGGGCACCTGCGACCATCGGTGCCGTGGCCGCACCCGAGACCCGAAGCACCGAGACCGCCCCGACCGTCGCCCCGGCCGGGGCGCCGCCCTACCGCCGGCTCTACCGCAGCCCGCACGGCCGGATCCTCGGCGGCGTCTGCCAGGGCCTGTCGGTGCACCTCGGCGTGCCCGTCACCTGGGTGCGGCTGGCGTTCATCGTGCTGTTCTTCTCGCAGGGCATCGGCACCCTGCTGTACGCCGCGTTCTGGGTCGTGGTGCCGCTCGGCATCGGCGAGGCCGCCCCCGGCGCCGCGGCCCGGCCCGGCCCGGCCGCTGCCGCCGGCGGCCGGTTCGGGCGGCTGCGCGAACTGCTGGAGCGCACCTTCCACGGCGAGGACGGCGCCCCCGGTGCGCTCCCCGCGGACCCCGCCGCCGCCGGCCCCGCCGCTCCGGCCGCCGGGCAGCGCGGCGGCAGCCTCGGCCAGCTGTTCGCGCTGATCGGCCTGGTCATCGGCGTGATGGCGCTGCTGTCCGCGCTCGGCATCCAGACCGCCAAGCCGTACGTGTGGCCGCTGCTCGCGGTCGGCGTCGGCGTCGCGCTGGTGTGGCGGCAGGCCGACGACTCGCGCTGGCAGAACTGGTTCGGCCTGGTGCCGGGCAGCCGCAAGGGCGCCTACCTGCGGGTCGCCGCCGGGGTGCTGCTGGTGGTGGCCGGCATCATCGGCTACTTCGTCACCCAGGGCGTCGCCTCGCCGATCGCGCTGGTGATCGAGTCCTCGCTGGCCGTGGTGGCGGGTGTGCTGGTGCTGGCCGGCCCGTCCATGCTGCGGATGTGGCAGGACCTCGGCGCCGAGCGCACCGCCCGCATCCGCGCCCAGGAACGCGCCGAGATCGCCGCCCACGTCCACGACTCGGTGCTGCACACCCTGACCCTGATCCAGCGGCGCGCGGAGGACCCCAAGGAGGTGCTGCGGCTGGCGCGCGCCCAGGAACGCGAACTGCGCCTGTGGCTGTACCGCCCCGAGGCGGCCGCCGAGGCCGCGCCCGACACCCTCGCCGAGCACCTGCGGGCGATCGTCGCCGAGGTCGAGGACCGGCACGGCGTCCACCTGGAACTGGTCTGCGTCGGCGACTGCCCGATGGACGAGAAGATCGCCTCGCAGATGCAGGCGGCCAGGGAAGCCATGGTGAACGCCGCCAAGTACGGTGGCGGGGGACCGGTCCAGGTCTACGCGGAGGTGGAGGGGAGGACGGTGTCGGTGTTCGTCCGCGACCACGGCCCCGGCTTCGACCCCGACGACCTCCCCGAGGACCGCATGGGCGTACGCGAATCGATCATCGGCCGGATGCGGCGCAACGGCGGCACCGCGCGGGTGCGGCCCGCGCCGGACGGCGGGACCGAGGTCGAGCTGGAGATGGAGAGGGCGGCAGATGACTGACGCAGCGGCACCCGAGAGGCGTGCCCGGGTGGTCCTGGTGGACGACCACCGGATGTTCCGTACCGGCGTGCGCGCCGAGATCGGGCGCACCGAGGAGACCGGCATCGACGTGGTCGGCGAGGCCGACGACGTGGAGTCCGCGGTCCGGGTGGTCGCCGAGACCCGGCCCGACGTGGTGCTGCTCGACGTCCACCTGCCCGGCGGCGGCGGCGTCGAGGTGCTGCGCCGCTCGGCGGGCGTGGAGGGCGTGCGCTTCCTCGCGCTGTCGGTCTCCGACGCCGCCGAGGACGTCATCGGCGTGATCCGCGGCGGCGCCCGGGGCTACGTCACCAAGACCATCACCGGCACCGACCTGGTCAACGCGATCTTCCGGATCTCCGACGGCGACGCGGTGTTCTCGCCCCGGCTGGCCGGCTTCGTGCTGGACGCGTTCGCCGCCACCGACACCCCGCCGGTGGACGAGGACCTCGACCGGCTCACCCAGCGCGAGCGCGAGGTGCTGCGGCTGATCGCCCGCGGCTACGCCTACAAGGAGATCGCCAAGCAGCTGTTCATCTCGGTGAAGACGGTGGAGAGCCACGTCTCCGCGGTGCTGCGCAAGCTCCAGCTGTCCAACCGGCACGAGCTGACCCGCTGGGCCACCGCCCGCCGGCTGGTCTGAGCCGGCGGGCGCACGCGACCGGGCCCGGCACCCT
>NZ_JBSGDD010000053.1:0-53364 GCF_053602195.1 Kitasatospora sp. NPDC004531
AGATCGGCGTGAACGCGGCGGAGGCGGCCTGCAGCAGGAACACCGCCAGGTAGACCTGCCAGACCTCGGTGACGAACGGCAGCCGCCCCTGCGGGCGGCGGGCCCGGATCGTGTGCCCCGCGTCGGTCTCGGCGGGGGAGCGGCGACCCTGCGCGCCACGACCGGTGCCGTCCACCTTGAACAGCCGTGTCCGGTAAGGCCGTTCGGCCGCGACGGGCGACGACTCCGGTGCCCCGCCCGGTCGTTGCTGCGGCGGCACCGCGTGCTGCTCCGAACTCTCGGGCGCGGCAGGCCCGTTGGGCTCCGACGGTGCGGCAGGGCGGTCGGGCTCCGACGGCGCGGGCGAACCGCCACCGCCGTCCGGCCCGCCGCCCGGCCCGTCGTCGTCCGGCCCGCCGCCGCCCTCCGGCCCCTGCGGGTCCTGCGGCTCCTGGTGCTCGGCCAGCGTCCGGTCCAGCTGCTCCTGGTCCAGCCCCGGCGCGTCGAACGGGTTGCGCCGCCGCCGGTGCGGCAACGCCAGCTGCGCGGCCTTCCGGACGTCCTCCTCCAGCACCTCGGTGCGCCCCGCCCAGGCGGCCAGCGCCACCGCCGTGCGCGCCATCACGATGTCCGCGCGCAGACCGTCCACCTCGAACGCCGCGCACACGGCGGTGATCTGACGGAGCGCCAGGTCGGACAGCTCGACGCTCGGCAGCAACTCCCGTGCAGCGCCGATCCGTTCCGCCAGCGCCCGCTCCGCCTCGTCCCAACTCGCCGCGAAGCCGACGGGGTCGGCGTCGTACGCGAGCCGCCGGCGCACCACCTCGGCGCGCTCGTCCGCGTCCCGGGTGGCGGCGATCTCCACCGTCAGGCCGAACCGGTCCAGCAACTGCGGCCGCAGCTCGCCCTCCTCCGGGTTCATCGTCCCCACCAGCAGGAACCGCGCCGCGTGCCGCACCGACACGCCCTCGCGCTCCACGTACGAACGCCCCATCGCCGCCGCGTCCAGCAGCAGGTCCACCAGGTGGTCCTGCAGCAGGTTCACCTCGTCGATGTACAGCACGCCCCGGTGCGCCTTCGCCAACAGCCCCGGCTCGTACGCCTTCACGCCCTCCGCGAGCGCCCGCTCCAGGTCCAGCGAGCCGACCACCCGGTCCTCGGAGACGCCCACCGGCAGCTCCACCAGGAACGCCGGACGCTCCACCGCCCCGCCGCCGGCGTGCGGCCCGTCCGGGCACTGCGGGTCCGGCGACGCCGGATCGCACGCGAACCGGCAGCCCGCCACCGTCGCGATCGACGGCAGCAGCCCCGCCAGCGCGCGCACCATCGTCGACTTCGCGGTGCCCTTCTCGCCCCGCACCAGCACCCCGCCCACCGCCGGCGACACCGCGTTCAGCAGCAGCCCCAGCCGCAGGTCGTCCATGCCCACGATCGCCGTGAACGGGTAACGGACATCGGTCGGTCCACTCACTTCGCACTCCCCATCTCCACCGGAGCCGGCGCCCCGGGCGGCACGAACGGCAGCCCCGCCGGCGCCCCGTTCTCGATCAGCTTCCACAACGCGTCCGTGTCGGCGTGCTCCGCCACCAAGTCGCCCAACGCGTCGAGCCGTTGCTCCCGCGCCGCCGCGAACGAGGTGTCCGGCGCCGGCACGAACGCCCGCCCCGCCGCCCGGGCCGCCTCGGCCAGGAACACCCGCCGGAACGCGTCGTTCTCCAACACCCCGTGCCAGGTCGTCCCCCACACCGGCCCCACCCGGCACCCGTCCAGCGCGGCCCCCTCGCCATCGGTGACGAACGCCTCCCCGCCGTCCACCGTCACCACCCCGTGGTGGATCTCGTACCCCGCCACCCGCTCACCGAGCGCCACCCCCGTCGGACGGGCCAGCACCTTCTCGGCCCCGAACACCACCCGGGTCGGCAACAGCCCCAGACCGTCCACCGCCCCCGCCCGCGACTCCACCTCGTCCACGATCTCCCGCCCCAGCATCTGGTAGCCGCCGCACACCCCCAGCACCGGCAACCCCGCCGCGACCCGCCGCCGCAACGGCTCTTCAAGGCCCTGCCCCCGCAGCCAGGCGAGATCCGCGACCGTCGCCCGGGTACCCGGCAGCACCACCAGGTCCGCGTCCGCCAGATCCTCCGGACGGGTCGCCCAGCGCACCAGCACCCCCGGCTCCTGCGCCAACGCGTCCACGTCGGTGAAGTTCGACAACCGCGGGAAGCGCACCACCGCGACCCGCAGCACCTCCGCCCCCACCGGCCCGCCCGCCGCCGGACGCTGCGCCACCGACGCCAGGTCCAGCGAATCCTCCGCGTCCAGCCACAGCCCCTGGAGCATCGGGAACGTCCCCAGCACCGGACGCCCCGTCAACTCCCGCAGCATCTCCAACCCGGGCGCGAGCAGCCGCGCGTCACCCCGGAACTTGTTCACGAACCAGCCCGCGACGAGCGACTGGTCGTCGGCCGAGAGCAGCGCGAGCGTCCCGAACATCGACGCGAACACCCCGCCGCGGTCGATGTCCCCGACCACCACCACCGGCAGCCGGGCCGCCGAGGCCAAACCCATGTTCGCGATGTCCCGGTCCCGCAGATTGATCTCCGCCGGCGAACCCGCGCCCTCGCACACCACCACGTCGAACCGCGACCGCAGATCGGCCAGGCACTCCAACGACCGCTCAAGCAGCACCGGCTTGCGGTCCCGGTAGTCCAGCGCCCCCACCTCCGCCACGGCGCGCCCCATCAGCACCACCTGGCTCCGCCCGTCCGCCCCCGGCTTCAACAGCACCGGGTTCATCGCCGCCTCCGGCTCCACCCCCGCCGCCTGCGCCTGCATCGCCTGCGCCCGCCCGATCTCCGCCCCGTCGGCCGTCACGAACGAATTCAGCGACATGTTCTGCGCCTTGAACGGAGCCACCCGCACCCCCTGCCGCCACAACCACCGGCAGATACCCGCCGTCACCACACTCTTCCCGGCATCCGACGTCGTCCCGGCCACCAACAACGCACCACTCACAGACAGCCACCTTCGGAGGAGAAGAGAAGAGAAGAAACCGGGGGCGCAGCAGGCGCGGGAGGGCGAGAGACCAGGGGCGCGGGGAACTGCGCGAAGCGGAAGGCGGCACGCCGAAACCGCCGCACGCCGCAGCCACTTGCACCGCCGACGGCCCCGCTGGCGGGTGCGGGAGACGGACCTCCTGCCCCGTCGGGCGAACTCACTTCCGCCCGGCCCGCCCGAGCGCCAGCCACCTCGCGCCGGCGGTGACCGCCAGGGCCAGCACGCCGACCCGGCGGGAGAGCCGGCAGGCGCGTTCGATGTCGCGGGTCGCCACCGGAGGCTGGCCCGCGCCCAGCACCGGGCGGTGTTCGACCCGTTCGCCGTAGCGCAGGGTGCCGCCCAGTTGGACGCCGAGGGCACCGGCGAACGCGGCCTCGGCCTGGCCGGCGTTCGGGCTGGGGTGGGCGGAGCCGTCCCGCCGCCACACCCGCCAGGCCCGCCCGGGCGCGTCCGACGCGGCGACCGTCAGCAGCGCCGTCAGCCGCGCCCCGGGCCACCCGGCGACGTCGTCCAGCCGCGCGGACGCCCAGCCGAACCGGCGGTGCCGGGCGGACTTGTGACCCACCATCGCGTCCAGCGTGTTCACGGCCCGGAACGCCAGCAGCCCGGGGACGCCCGCCACTCCGCCCCACACCAGCGCGTTGACGACCGCGTCAGCGGTGTTCTCCGCGACGGACTCCACCACCGCCCGCGCGATCTGCTGCTCGTCCAGCCCGGACGGGTCCCGCCCGCACAGGTGCGGCAGCCGCTCCCGCGCGGCCGTCAGGTCACCGGCGGCGAGCGACCGTCCGATCGTCCGGGCCTCCCGGGTGAGCGACGTGCCGCCGAGGACGGTGAACGTCGCGGCGGCCGTCAACGCGGCCTCGGCGAGCGGAGCGCGACGGACGGCCCGCGCGGCCGACGTCGCACCCACGGCCACCGTGCCCACGGCGATCGCCGTGAACGCGGCCCCCGCCCCGCGGTGGTCGCGCCACAGCCGGCGCTCCAGCCGGCCCGCGGCGGTGCCGAACAGCGCGACGGGGTGTCCGCGCCGGGGGTCTCCGAGCCGGGCGTCCGCGAGATACCCCGCGACCGCGCCCACCAGGTACGGGGCAGCCCGCATGGCGTTGTGTCCTCACTCAGGGTCCGCGCCCTGGATCGACGGAACGGGGGCCAGAGTCTCCTGACTTCCGGTCACCCCCGCGCGGGGTGTCCGGTCACAGTGGCGGGACCGCGCCGGACTCGCACCGGCTTCCTCTGCTTGCCTCCGTTTGGCCCGAAGATCCCACCACGCCCCGTTCCGACCAGTCAACCGAGCCACCGGAGGGCTTGGTCACACCCGGGGGCCGAGGTCGGACGGCCTCCGCCGGGCCCTATGCTGCTGGCCGAGCCCGGACGGACGGGCAGGACACCGGGGGAGACACCGTGCGACAACTGGTCCGGCGGGCCGCATCGGCCGTCGCGGCGGCGGCCGCGCTGGCGGCGCTCCCGGGGTGCGCGGCGCCGGGCCGCGCCGTCGCCGGGATCTCGGTGACCGAGGACGGCCGCCCGCTGGGCGTCCTGATGGTCTGCGACCACCGCATCGATGGGGCGACCCTCTCCACCAGCGAGGGCAGCCACCGGGAGGACGTCGGCCGCTGGAGCGCCCGCACCGCCCTGCGGCCCGGGCTGACCACCTGGGCCCTGGACGCCCCCGCCGAGGGCTGGGAGACCGAGCGCCCGCTCGCCCCGCTGGAGGCCCGGACCACCTACCTCCTCGACGGCTGGACCGAGGACGACTCCTCGACCTCGACGCACGTCGACTTCACCCCGGAGGACCTGGCGCAGCTCACCCCGGGACAGGTCCGCTACTACGGCCCCACCGCCACGCTCACCGTCCCCGTCGCGGAGTTCGAAGCCACGGCCTGCCGGACGCACTGAGCTACGCCTCGGCCCCGCCCGCCCGGCGCAGCGCGTCCAGCGTCAGCTCCCCGCGCGCGTACGCCGCGAACTCCCGGAACCGGTCGGCGAGTTCGGTCTCCGCCCGGTCCTCCGCGCGGCGCACCACCGCCTCCAGCACGTACACCAGCCGGCTGCCCCGCCCGTACCGGGGGCCGTCGCCCATGGTGCGCACCGCCCAGTCGATCCGCCGCCGGACGCCCGCCTCCACGGCCGACCCCCGTTCCGCCTCGACCAGGGACAGCAGTGCCGCACTCGACCGGTAGCCCGTCATCGCCCCACCGTACGGACGGCCCATGACAGCGGGGGCCCGAACTGCCGCGCCGAGCAGCCCGGTTCGGCGCCGCCCCGGCCGGTGACCCGGGTCACGGGAACCGGCGCCCGCGAGCGGACAAGGCATGACGTGAACCATCCACACTCCCGGCTGCGGGCCGGGAACCCCGAAGCGTTCCGCGACCTGTTCCGGGACCACTCCTCGCTGGTGTACCGCCACGCCGTGCGCGTGACCGGGAACTGGGCGCTGGCCGAGGACGTGGTCTCGCTGACCTTCCTGGAGGCCTGGCGTCTGCGCGGGAAACTCCGCGACGAGGGCGACAGCCCGCGCCCCTGGCTGATGGGCATCGCCGTGAACGTGCTGCGCAACACGACCCGCGCCGCCCGCCGCCACAGCGCGGCCATGTCCCGGATGCCCGCCGCCGACGTGGTCCCCGACTTCGCGGACGAACTCGTCGGCCGGATGGCCGACTCCGAGGAACTCGCGGCCGCCCGCAAGGCCCTCGCCCGCCTGCGGCGCTCCGAACGCGAGGTGTTCGCGCTGTGCGTCTGGTCCGGGCTCGGCTACGCCGAAGCGGCGGCCGGCCTCGGCGTGCCCGTCGGCACCGTCCGCTCGCGCCTGTCCCGCGCCCGCACCCGCCTGCGCAAGCTCGCGGACGAGGAACTGCGCGCCGCGAAGAAGAACCCGGAACCCCTCCCGGTCCCCGGACAAGTACAGGGCAGCCGCGACACCGCGGCCCGGCCGCACAAGGAGACGCACCGATGATCCGCAACCCGCGTCGGCGCGGCGAACCGCTCGACCACGCGGAACTCGCCCGCCTCCTGCCCGCACCGGCCGACCCCCGCCTGGCGGCCGACCGCCGGCACCTGTTGGAGGAGCACCTGATGAACGAGATCCACCGGTCCGACACCGCGACGGCCCCCGCCCCGGCCCGCCGCCCGCTGCGCCGCGCCGTCCTGATCGCGGCGCCGGTCGCCGCCGCCGCGGCCCTCGCCCTGGTCGTCTCGCTGGCCGGCTCGCCCGGCGGCACGGCGGTGGCGGCGCCGCGGCCGGTCCCGGCGCCGGTCGTGCAGATCGAGGAGGGCAGCACCGTCCGACTCGCCTCCACCGTCCAGGAGATCGCCGCCGCCGCGAGCACCAGCCCCGCGCCCAGGCCCGGACCGGGCCAGTACATCTACATCAAGAGCCGGGTGTCCTTCCAGGCCTCCAGCCACAACGGGGACACCGGCGAGTCCAGGACCTGGGTCCAGCCGCTGCACGACCGCGAGGTGTGGAAGTCCCCCGACGGCACCAAGGGCCGGCTGGACGAGCCGGGCTACCAGGCCGAGGGCGGCGTCGAGCTGGGCAGCGACGATCCCCGCAAGGAGCTGACCTACGCCTGGCTCGCGGCCCAGCCCGCCGACCCCGACGCGCTGCTGAAGTTCGCCTACTCGACGGCGAACACCCCCAGGGACCGCGACCAGCAGGCGTTCAACGCGATCGGCGACGTCATCCGCGAGCAGCTGGTGCCCTCCGACCTCGCCGCCGCGCTGTACGAGGCGGCCGGCCGGATCCCCGGCGTGGTGGTGGTCGAGCACGCGCAGGACGCCGCCGACCGCGACGGGATCGCCCTGGCGCGCCTGGACCCGCAGACCGGCGAGCGGTCCGAGTGGATCTTCGACCGGACCAGCCACCAGTACCTCGGCAGCCGCGGCGTGCAGGTCCGCGAGGTCGGCGGCATCAAGCCCGGCACCGTCGTGGAGCGCACCGCCATCGTCGGCCGCGCGGTCGTCGACGCCGACAAGCAGCGCCCCGGCACCGGGCAGGCCAACGCCTGACGGCCCCACCGGCGGCGACCGCCCGCCGCCCGCCGCCCCGCCCCGGACGTCCGCGGCGGGGCGTTCGCGTCCCGCCCCGCCGGGCCCCGGGCGTCACCCCCAGCGGGTCCCCGATTCGCCGAGCGGCCCGCGGGCGGTTGCACTGGAGGAGCCACAGGACCGTCAGTACCCGGGAGGCCGCCATGCGTTGGGGAACCGCCGCTGTTGTCGCAGCTGCTGCCGCAGGGACGGGGGCCGCGGCGTTCCTGCTGGTGGGGCGGCGGGTGTCGGGCCGGGTGGTGCAGCCGTGGACGGTGGAGCCGCCGTCGCCGCCGCCGGTGACGGTGCTGGAGCTGGGGCCGGGCCGGGTGACGCTGACGGCGACGGAGGACACCGCCCGGCGGGGGCACTACGCGCTGGAGTGGGGTGAGGTCGGCCACGCGGTGGTCGGCGAGGTGCTGGAGTCCGGCGGCGGGCGGGTGACCCGCCGCCTGGAGCGGGCGGAGAGCGGGACGCTCGCCGTCGGCACCGAGGTGCGGGTGACCGCCCGGGTGCTGCTCGGCGATCCGCGCAGCGCGCTCGGGCTGGACTTCTCCGGCACGGCGGTGGCCGGCGAGCTCGGCGCGTTCCCGGCCTGGCACACCGCGGGCATCCGCGGGACGTGGGCGGTGCTGATCCACGGCGCGGCCGCCGACCGTTCGCAGGCGCTGCCGGTGCTGCCGCTGCTGCACGCGCTGAGGATGCCCACGCTCACCGTCACCTACCGGGGGGACGAGGGCGCCCCGGCGTCCCCGGACGGGCTCGGGCACTTCGGCGAGACCGAGTGGCAGGACGTGGACGCGGCGATCCGCACCGCGCTCGACCAGGGCGCGGGGAAGGTGGTGCTGTTCGGCTGGTCGATGGGCGCGACCATCGCCCTGCACACGGCCGCCCGCTCCGCCCTGCGCGGCCGGATCGCGGGGCTGGTGCTGGACTCGCCGGTGCTGGACTGGCCGGAGTCGGTGCGCCGGGCCGGCGCCCGCGCCGGGGCGTCCCCGATGCTCGCCGAGCTCGGCGCCCTCGCCGCGCAGGGCCGCACCGGCGTGGACCTGGCCGACTTCGCCCGGATCGCCTCGGGCGCCGACCTGCCCGCCCCGGTGCTGCTGCTGCAGAGCCCGGACGACCCGATCAGCCCGTGGGCGGCCGCCGGGCGGCTCGCGGCGGAGCGCGCGGACCTGGTGAGCCTGCACCCGGTGCCACAGGCGCAGCACGCCGCGCTGTGGAACGCCGATCCGGCGGGGTACACGGAGGCGGTGCGCCGCTTCCTGGTCCCGCTGCTGTGAGCGGCCGGCGGGAACCGGAAGCGGGCCCGCCGCGTCCTCATCTCGGGTGATGACGGTCTGCGACATGTTCATGACGCAAAGCGGAGTGCTTCGTCCCGCTTTGCCACAGCTTGTCCGTCCCTCGTTCGAACGGTTCGGACAATGCGTCGAGACAGCCCGGCAGTCGATGTGACAGAAGGCCCGTACAAGGGGAAGACTGCACGGCGTGACGTCTCGGAACCCGCGCGACCGTGATGCCCCGCACCCGCCCCGCCGCATCGGTGCGACGGTGACCCGTCTGCCCGGAACGGCCGTCGGGCGTGCGGAGGGCACCGTACCCGCAGCCAACCGCCGCCGGGTACCCGCCAAGCCCGGACGGGGCCGAGTGCCCGTCCCGGACGGCTTTCCCGCACCCGCCGAACTCGCCCCGCTGGCCCGTCGGATGCTCGCCGACGCGGTCCGCGTCGCCCGCTGGGCCGGCGAGCTCACCGAGGTCGACAAGCGCGGCGAGCTCCTCCCGGAGGACGCCCGCGCCGCCGGCCGCGCCCTCGCCATGACGGTCGGCGCCGCCGCCAACGCCTGGGGCCAGGCGCTGCTGGTCGGCCTGGTCGAGCTCCGCGACGGCGGCGCCGGCCCCGGCTGGCGGCTGCACGCCTGGGAACGCGACGACGAGGCGGTGATCCGCGGCTGGTCGGCGCTGTTCGACGCCTGGACGCTGCTCGCCCCGGTGCCGCCCGCCGCGCTGCGCGGGGTGTTCGCCCAGCTGGCCGGCCAGGCCGTCGACCAGGCCCCGCAGCTGCTGTCCTTCCTGCACCTGGTGGACGGGCCGGTCGCCGACAGCGAGCTGCTCGAACTGCTCCGCCGCGGCCTGGACGAGCGCCGGCTCGGCCCGGGCAGCGGCACCTTCCCGCTGTCCCCGGTCCCGCACGCCGCCTCGGCGGTCTCCGCCGTCCGCGGCACCTGCCGGGAGCCGCAGATCGACACCCCGCACGCGCCCGCCGACGTGGCCGCCGTACTGGACTGGATGCTGGACGGCCTGGCCGCCGTCGGCGCGCTGTCCCGCCGGGACGAGGCCGCCGAGCTGTCCCCGCTCGGCCACTGGGCGGTGCGCGCCAAGCTGGAGGAGATCTGCACCGTCGCGCAGACCGCCGCCGGGCACATCGAGCAGAGCGCGCTCGAACTGCTCAGCGCCTGCGCCGACTACAGCCCCGGCCCGGCCCGCGCCGAGTTCCGGGCCTGGGTCGCCGCCCGTCCCGCCGACCGGGCCGTCGCCGAACTGCTGGAGGCCGCCCGGGGCGAGGACGCACTGGTGCGGGGCCTGGCGTTCGAGGCGCTGCGGGTGGTGGCCGGCTCCACCGCCGAGCAGGGCGTCCGGGCCGCCGTCGAGGAGGCCGTGCTGCGGCCCTACGCGCTGCTCTGGCTGGCCGAACAGCTGGACGAGGGGGGCGCCTCCCCGGCGGACGTGCTGGGCGCGGAGGACGCCGCCTGGCTGTGGGTGGACACCGCGGCCGCCGTCCTCGACCACGGCGAGACCGAGCTGCTGGTCGGCCACGTCGAGGGCGCCTCGGCGGGCGAGCCGGTCCGCCTGTTCCACCGCGCCCGCCAGTCCGGCCACCCGCGCGCCGCGAGCGTCCTGACGGCCGTCGCCTCCGTCCACCCGGACCCGGCGGTGGCCCGCGCCGCCCGCCGCAGCGCCTTCTCGGTCCACACCGGCGGGGCGTGAGCTCCCGGTGACGCGAAAGCCCCCCGCTCGGATCGAGCGGGGGGCTTCCTGCTGTGCGGGTCAGCCGCGGTTCTCCGCGCGGCGGGCGCGGACCACGCCCACCTTCTCGCCGACCTTGCGGCGGATGACCAGCAGCGGCGCCATCGCGGCCAGCGCGATCTGGGCCAGCGCCCCGATGTGCATCAGCGTGTCGCCGCCGGGCAGGCCCGCCGCCCAGGCCGCCAGGCAGCCGATGGAGACCACGATCCAGGCCACCGTCGCGGTGGCCAGCAGGCCCTGCGGCTTCGGGTACTCGATCCGGCTGACCATCAGGTAGGCCACGCCGAAGATCAGCATCAGGCCGGGGACGAACGGCGGGTCGAGCAGCACGATCGCGATGACGGTCATGGCGCCCATCGGGCACGGCATGCCCTGGAAGATCCCCGGCCGCATCTTGACGGCCGAGAACCGGGCGAGCCGCAGCACCACCGCCAGCAGCACGGTCAGCGCGATGAACGCCGAGAACTGCTGGTTGGAGCCGGAGGAGACCAGGCCCCACACCGCGACGAAGTACGCCGGCGCGATGCCGAAGCTGATCAGGTCGGCGAGGTTGTCGAGCTCGGCGCCGAGCGCGGAGGAGCGCAGCTTGCGCGCCACCAGGCCGTCGAAGAGGTCGCACATCGCGCCGATCAGCAGCAGCGTGACGACGGTGGCCGCGCTGTGCTTGACCGGGGCGTTCGACTCACCGGTGAGGTGCGGCATCAGGATGCCGGTGGTGGTCGAGTAGATCGCCAGGAAGCCGCAGACGGCGTTTCCCAGCGTCAGGAAGTCGGCGGTGGACAGGTGCTGGGGGGAGCGGGGCGCGCGCAGTTCGCGGTCCCGCGCCCAGCGGCGGCGGCGCAGGTCGGTGGATTCCTCGTCACCGAGGCCCACGAGGGTCTCCGGATCAGTCACGGTCAAGGCGAGTCACCCCGGCGGTGGTCTTCTGGCCGACCGTGACGCCGACCTCGACGCCCGCCGGCAGGTAGGTGTCGACGCGGGAGCCGAAGCGGATCAGGCCGACCCGCTCGCCCTGCTCGACCTTGGTGCCGGCGTCCATGTAGGGGACGATGCGGCGGGCGACGGCGCCCGCGATCTGCACCATCTCGATGTCGCCGAGCTCGGTGTCGAAGTGCCACACGACGCGCTCGTTGCGGTCGCTGTCCTTGTTGAACGCCGGGACGAATCCACCGGCGATGTGCTCGACCGACGTCACGGTGCCGGGCAGCGGCGCGCGGTTGACGTGGACGTTGAGCGGGCTCATGAAGATCGCGACGCGGGTGCGGCCGTCCGGCCACTCGTCGATCGATTGGACCACGCCGTCGGCCGGGGAGATCACTCTGCCGGCGCCGATCTCACGCTCGGGGTCGCGGAAGAACCACAGCATGCCCGCGCTGAGCGCGCAGGCCGGCACGGCCGCCAGGGCCCACTTGCCGGAACGCCGGGTGAGGGCGGTCGTCACGGCGGCGGTGGCCAGCGTGGGAACGAACCAGGGGGTGGCACCGCGCGCGATGGTGACGCGGGGACGCCGACCCTCGGGGGCGAATCCCTGGGCGGAGGTGTGAGAGGACGGGCTGATGGGCATCGAGGACCTTTAGTCGCGGGCCCCGCGCGGGGACACAGAATGGCCCCTGGACGAGGGCCACCGCGGGGATCGAGTTGTCTGGGACGGCTGCTGTCCCGGTGGATGCTATCGGGACCTGCCGGTATCTGGGCAAGCCGCCTGCTAGTGGAACTACGCCTGCCTGCCGAGTCGTGCACCTGCTATGTGTACGACCGTAACCGGACCGGGTGCGGTTCCCCAAGAGGTCCCGGGTCACGGGTGATTCACGTCTCAGCGACACGCCGGTCACGGGCCGTGCACGGAAGCGGCCGCCCGGCGCGCACCTGGGGAAACGCGCCTGGCGACCGCTCCGAGTGCCGTGCCCGCCCTGGTCCGACTGACCAGGCCGGGGGCGGGCACGGTCGGGACGGCGGCGGGCCCGCACGCCCGCTTCCCGACCCGATATAGGGGAGTGCCTCAGTCGGCGAGCCGGTACTCCTCCAGCAGGCGACGTCCCACGATCATCTTCTGGATCTCCGCCGTACCTTCACCGATCAGCAGCATTGGGGCCTCCCGGTACAGCCGCTCGATCTCGTACTCCTTGGAGAAGCCGTAGCCGCCGTGGATCCGGAAGGAGTCCTCGACGACCTCCTTGCAGTACTCGGAGGCCAGGTACTTGGCCATGCCGGCCTCCAGGTCGTTGCGCTGCCCGCTGTCCTTCTTGCGGGCGGCCATCACCATCATCTGGTGCGCGGCCTCGACCTTGGTGGCCATCTCGGCGAGCTTGAACTGGATCGCCTGGTGCTCGGCGATCTTCTTGCCGAAGGTGGTGCGCTGCTGGGCGTAGGCGATGCCCAGCTCGAACGCCCGGCGGGCGACGCCGCAGCCGCGCGCGGCCACGTTGACCCGGCCGACCTCGACGCCGTCCATCATCTGGTAGAAGCCCTTGCCGGGGACGCCGCCCAGGATCCGGTCCGCCGGGACGCGGACGTCCTGGAGCACCAGCTCGGTGGTGTCGACGCCCTTGTAGCCCATCTTCTCGATCTTGCCGGGCACGGTGAGGCCGGGGACGGTCTCGTTCGGCCCGAAGCCCGGGGTCTTCTCGATCAGGAAGGTGGTCATGTTCTTGTAGGGCGTGCTGCCGCCCTCGTCGGTCTTGCACAGCACCGCGACGACGGACGAGGTGCCGCCGTTGGTCAGCCACATCTTCTGGCCGTTCAGGACGTAGAAGTCTCCGTCCTTGACGCCCTTGGTGGAGATCGCGGAGACGTCGGAGCCCAGGCCCGGCTCGGACATCGAGAAGGCGCCGCGCAGCTCGCCGGCCGCCATCTTCGGCAGGAAGTAGTCCTTCTGCTCCTGGGTGCCGTGCGCGTTGATCATGTGCGCGACGATGAAGTGCGTGTTGACGATGCCGGAGACCGACATCCAGCCGCGGGCGATCTCCTCCACCACCAGGGCGTAGGTGAGCAGTGACTCGCCGAGGCCGCCGAACTCCTCGGGGATGGTCAGCCCGAACAGGCCGAGCTGCTTCATGCCCTCGACGATGGCGGTCGGGTACTCGTCCTTGTGCTCCAGCTCGGTCGCGACCGGGATGATCTCCTTGTCGACGAACTCCCGCACGGTGGCGAGGATGTCCCGCTGGATCTCGGTGAGGCCGTCGGTCTGTGCGAGGCGTCCCATCGTGCGGCTCCGTGAATGCTCAAGAGGGTTGGGGGTGAGGGGGCCCCGCGGCGCGTGGCTGCCGCGAGGCCCCCGGTACCGGGTGGGGGCTGGGCCGATGACGGCGGCCCGCCCGTCCGGGGCCTTGGAAGGGGTGTCAGGCGAGCGGCTCGGGGCGCCCGGGCTGGTCGCCGCCGCGCTCCTTCAGGTACTGCTCGGTCGGCACCATCACCTTGCGGCGGAAGACGCAGACCACGGTGCCGTCCTGCTTGTAGCCCTTGGTCTCGACGTACACGATGCCGCGGTCCGGCTTCGAGGTGGGGTTCTTGTCGAGGACGGTGGTCTCGCCGTAGATGGTGTCGCCGTGGAAGGTCGGCGCGATGTGCCGCAGCGACTCGACCTCCAGGTTGGCGAGCGCCTTCCCGGAGACGTCCTCGACGCTCATGCCCAGCAGCAGCGAGTAGATGTAGTTGCCGACCACGACGTTCCGGCCCTGCACGGTGGTGGTCGCGTAGTTGGCGTCCATGTGCAGCGGGTGGTGGTTCATGGTCAGCAGGCAGAAGAGATGGTCGTCGTACTCGGTGACGGTCTTCCCGGGCCAGTGCTTGTAGACGGCGCCGACCTCGAACTCCTCGTAGGTGCGTCCGAACTGCATGGCGTCAGGCCTCCGGGATCTCGAACTTGGTGGTGCGCTGCATGCCCGCGGCGCGGCCCTTGCCGGCGATGACCAGGGCCATCTTGCGGCTGGCCTCGTCGATCATCTCGTCGCCGAGCATCGCCGAGCCCTTGGCGCCGCCCGCCTCGGAGGTGCACCAGTCGTAGGCGTCGAGGATCAGCTCGGCGTGGTCGTAGTCCTCCTGGCCGGGCGAGTAGATCTCGTTGGCGGCGGCGACCTGGTCCGGGTGCAGCACCCACTTGCCGTCGAAGCCGAGGGCGGCCGAGCGGCGGGCGACCTCGCGGTAGCCGTCCTGGTTGCGGATCTGCAGGTAGGGGCCGTCGATGGCCTGCAGGTCGTTGGCGCGGGCGGCCATCAGGATGCGCATCAGGATGTAGTGGTAGGCGTCGGCGCCGTAGCCGGGCGGCTGCTCGCCGACCACCAGGGACTTCATGTTGATGGAGGCCATGAAGTCGGCCGGGCCGAAGATGATGGTCTCCAGGCGCGGCGAGGCGGCGGCGATCGCGTCGACGTTGATCAGGCCCTTGGCGTTCTCGATCTGCGCCTCGATGCCGATCTTGCCGACCTCCAGGCCGACGGTCTTCTCGATCTGGGTGAGCAGCAGGTCCAGCGCGATCACCTGCTGGGCGTCCTGCACCTTGGGCAGCATGATGCAGTCCAGGTTCTGCCCGGCGCCCTCGACCACGGTGATCACGTCGCGGTAGGTCCAGTGCGTGGTCCAGTCGTTGACCCGCACGACGCGGGTCTTGCCGCCCCAGTCGCCGTTGTTCAGGGCGTCCACGATGGTGTGGCGGGCGCTCTCCTTGACCAGCGGGGCGCAGGCGTCCTCCAGGTCCAGGAAGACCTGGTCGGCGGGCAGGCCCTGGGCCTTCTCCAGGAAGCGCGGGTTGCTGCCCGGCACGGCCAGGCAGGAACGGCGCGGACGGAGGCGGTTCACAGACATTGAGAGGGGTTTCCTTCCGGGTCAGCTGGTCGCGGCGGTGGTCGCGGCCCACGGCTGAAGCCTGTTGGCCAGCCGGATCTCGTCCACGATCCGGCCGATGATGGTGGTGATGCCGAAGTCCTTGGGTGTGAACACGGCGGCGACCCCGGCGGCCCTGAGGACCTCGGCGTCCGCTGCGGGGATGATTCCACCCACGATCACCGGCACATCCTCCACCCCGGCCCGGTCCAACCGCTGTATGACGTCGGGCACAAGCTCCGGGTGCGCGCCGGACAGGATGGACAGGCCCACGCAGTGCACGTCCTCGGCGACGGCGGCCGAGACGATCTGCTCGGGCGTCAGGCGGATGCCCTGGTAGACCACCTCGAAGCCGGCGTCGCGGGCCCGGACGGCGATCTGCTCGGCGCCGTTGGAGTGCCCGTCCAGGCCGGGCTTGCCGACCAGCAGGCGGAGCTTGCCGGCGCCGAGCTCGGCGGCGGTGGCGGCCACGGCCTCGCGGACGGCGGCGAGTTCGCCGCCCGGCTCGGCGGCGACCGCGACCGGCGCGCCGCCCACCCCGGTGGGGGCGCGGTACTCGCCGAACACCTCGCGCAGCGCGAACGACCACTCGCCGGTGGTGGCGCCGGCCCGGGCGCAGTCCAGGGTGGCCGCCATCAGGTTCTGCTCGGTGGCCGCCACCTCCTTCAGCCGGGCCAGCGCGGCCCGCACCGCGGCCTCGTCCCGACTGCCGCGCCAGGCCTCCAGGTTGGCCAGCACGGAACGCTCGGACGCCGGGTCGACCACCATGATGGCGGTGTCCAGGTCGGCGGTGAGCGGGCTGTCCTCGGTGGTGTCGAAGCAGTTGACGCCGACGATCCGGTCCTCGCCGGCCTCGATCCGGGCCCGCCGGGCGGCGTGCGAGGCCACCAGGTTGGACTTCAGGTAGCCGGACTCGACGGCCGGGATCACCCCGCCCATCTCCAGCACCTTGGCGATCTCCGCCTCCGCGCCGGCCAGCAGCTCCTCGGTCTTCGCCTCGACCACGTGCGAGCCGTTGAACAGGTCGCCGTACTCCAGCAGGTCCGACTCGTACGCCAGCACCTGCTGGATGCGCAGCGACCACTGCTGGTCCCACGGCCGCGGCAGGCCCAACGCCTCGTTCCAGGCCGGGAGTTGGACGGCCCGCGCGCGGGCGTCCTTGGACAGCGTGACGGCCAGCATCTCCAGCACGATGCGCTGGACGTTGTTCTCCGGCTGCGCCTCGGTCAGGCCCAGCGAGTTGACCTGCACGCCGTAGCGGAAGCGCCGCTGCTTGGCGTCCTCGATGCCGTAGCGCTCGCGGGTGACCTTCTCCCACAGCCGGTTGAAGGCCCGCATCTTGCACATCTCCTCGACGAAGCGGACGCCCGCGTTGACGAAGAAGGAGATCCGGCCGACCACCTCGCCCATCCGCTCCGCCGGGACCTGCCCGGAGTCGCGGACGGCGTCGAGGACGGCGATCGCGGTGCACATCGAGTAGGCGATCTCCTGGACCGGGGTGGCCCCGGCCTCCTGCAGGTGGTAGCTGCAGATGTTGATCGGGTTCCACTTCGGGATGTGCGCCACCGTGTAGGCGATCATGTCGGTGATCAGCCGCACCGACGGGCCGGGCGGGAAGACGTGCGTCCCGCGCGACAGGTACTCCTTGACGATGTCGTTCTGGGTGGTGCCGGTCAGCTTGGCGATGTCCGCGCCCTGCTCCTCCGCGACCACCTGGTACAGCGCCAGCAGCCACATGGCGGTGGCGTTGATGGTCATCGAGGTGTTGGTGCGCTCCAGCGGGATCCCGTCGAACAGGGTCCGCATGTCGCCCAGGTGCCCGACCGGCACGCCGACCCGGCCGACCTCGCCGCGGGCGAGGACGTGGTCGGAGTCGTAGCCGGTCTGGGTCGGCAGGTCGAAGGCCACCGACAGGCCGGTCTGCCCCTTGGCGAGGTTGCGCCGGTACAGCGCGTTGGAGTCGCTCGCGGTGGAGTGGCCGGCGTAGGTGCGCATCAGCCAGGGGCGGTCGCGTTCCTGAGCGCTCATCAGATGTCCCGGCTGCGCTTGTTGTTCCGCTCGTCGAGCTCGCGGAAAAGGTTGATCTTGTCGAGGTGCTTGGCGCGGAGCTCGTGGTCGCGCACGCCCAGGCCCTCCTCGGGCGCCAGGCAGAGCACGCCGACCTTGCCCTGGTGCTTGTTGTGGTGCACGTCCAGCGCCGCCTGCCCGGTCTCCTCCAGGGAGTAGACCTTGGAGACGGTCGGGTGGATCTTGCCCTTGGCGATCAGGCGGTTGGCCTCGAACGCCTCGCGGTAGTTGGCGAAGTGCGAGCCGACGATGCGCTTGAGCGACATCCACAGGTAGCGGTTGTCGTACTGGTGCATGTAGCCGGAGGTGGAGGCGCAGGTGACGATGGTGCCGCCCTTGCGGGTGACGTAGACGGACGCGCCGAAGGTCTCGCGGCCCGGGTGCTCGAAGACGATGTCGACGTCCTCGCCGCCGGTGAACTCGCGGATCTTCGCGCCCAGCCGCTTCCACTCGCGGGGGTCCTGGTTGTTCTCGTCCTTCCAGAACCGGTAGCCCTCGGCGGACCGGTCGATGATCGCCTCGGCGCCCATGGCCCGGCAGACATCGGCCTTGGCGTCGTTGGAGACCACGCAGATCGGGGTGGCGCCGCCGGCCAGCGCGTACTGGGTGGCGTACGAGCCGAGGCCGCCGCTGGCGCCCCAGATCAGCACGTTGTCCCCTTGCTTCATGCCCGCGCCGTTGCGCGAGACCAGCTGGCGGTACGCGGTGGAGTTGACCAGGCCCGGGGAGGCGGCCTCCTCCCAGGTGAGGTGCTTGGGCTTGGGCAGCAGCTGGTTGGTCTTCACCAGCGCGAGCTGGGCCAGGCCGCCGAAGTTGGTCTCGAAGCCCCAGATGCGCTGCTCCGGGTCCATCATCGTGTCGTTGTGGCCGTCGGGGGACTCCAGCTCGACCGACAGGCAGTGCGCGACCACCTCGTCGCCGGGCTGCCAGGCGTTGACGCCCGCGCCGGTGCGCAGCACCACGCCCGCCAGGTCGGAGCCGACCACGTGGTACGGCAGGTCGTGGCGCTTGGTCAGCGGGGAGAGCCGGCCGTAGCGCTCCAGGAAGGAGAAGGTGGAGACCGGCTCGAAGATCGAGCTCCACACGGTGTTGTAGTTGACGGCGCTGGCCATCACGGCGACCAGGGCCTCGCCCGGGCCGACCTCGGGCAGCGCGACGTCGTCCAGGTGGAGCGACTTGCGCGGGTCCTTGTCGCGGCTGGCGAGGCCGGCGAACATCTGCTCCTCGTCCTTGTGGAGCGTCACGGCCCGGTAGGACTCGGGCAGCGCGAGGCCCGCGTAGTCGGCGGACGTGGCGTCGCCACTGAGGATCGCGTCGAGAATTTCCTGCATGGCTGCCTCCGAAGGCGTACCTGTGCGAGGGACACAGGGCGTCTGGGGGAGCCGGGAGCGGACACCGGCTTCGCTGAGGGTCTGAGGGCGGGTACTGCGGTGGTGCGACGAAGGGGTGGAGTCGCGGGTGCGCGTCCCCCAGGTGGGGGGACACCGGAGACGGCGCGCCGAGGTGGGGAGCCGCGGCGCCGCGACCGGTGGCAACAAGGTAGTGGCACCCTGTGCCACTCGTAAAGACACGGGGTGCCAACTTCTGGCGTGAGCCAGAACACGCCCCCGCGGGGGTTTCCGGAAACGCCCGAAGGCCCGTTCCCGAAACCGGGAACGGGCCTTCGAATCAGCTGCTACCTGCTGAATCCGCCTGGATTACACGGGGCTTCGGCCCGCCAGCGCGGCCCGGATCGAATCCACCACGGTCTCCAGCGGGGCGTCCGTGCGGGCCACTGTGATCAGCACCTCACCGCCCGGGCTGGCACTCAGTGCGCTCACGGCAGCGGAGTCCTCCGGCAGCACTCCGTCACCATTGGCACCGGGTGCCAGGGTGGTGCCGCGGCGGCGGGCGCCGCTCGGCGGGGTCGGCCAGAACGTCCCCCGGATCACCTCGAAGGAGTGGTCGAGCTGCGCCTCCACGTCGCCGTGCCCGCCGGCCCGCAGCCAGCGCCGCAGCACGTGGTTGTGCGCCGCGACCACCGCCGCCGCCGAGACCTCGGCCAGCATCGAGTCGTCGTCCCCGCCGCGCTGCCAGCCCGGCGGAGTCTGCTCGGCCGCGTCGAAACGGCCCAGCAGGTACCGGGTGAACAGCCGCTCGTACCGGGACACCACCGCGATCTCCCGCTCGCGCAACGCCGGTACCTGGCGGATCAGTTGGTAGCGGGCCACCGACATGTCCGGGGTGGAGGCGTACATCCGCAGCACCTCCTTGATGCCCCGGCACACCACGTCCAGCGGGTGCTCCTCCGGCTCGGCGCTCGCCAGCAGGTCGGCCACCCGCACCAGGGTGTCGTCGTGGTCCGGGAAGATCGCCTCCTCCTTCGACCGGAAGTACCGGAAGAAGGTCCGCCGGGCCACCCCGGCCGCGGCCGCGATCTGGTCGACCGTCGTCTCCTCGTACCCCTGGGTGGCGAACAGCTGCATCGCCGCCGCCGTGAGGTCCTGGCGCATCTGCAGCCGCTGGGCGGCGGCCCGGCGGCTGCCCGCCCCGGACTCCACCCCCGACCGCGACTGGTCCGGCCCGGCGGCCGAAATCTGCTGCTGGGAGGGCGAGGTCTGGCGATCCATGTCCGGAACGCTACACGCACCCGGCGGCGCCCCCGCCGGCCTGGCCCTGCGCACCGGTGCCGAAGGCGGCACCACGGCGGGCCGGGGCCACCGCGAGGACACCGCCCCCGCACCCCAAGGAGGCTGCCGCACAGCCGGGTTGACGCCCCCGGCGGACGACGGACGGGGGCCCGGCGAGGACGCCGGACGGCCGGTCATCGCCGTGCGTGGTCGCGGAAACCGCGACCGGTCTTGCGGCCCAGACAACCCGCCGCCACCAGGTGCTCCAACAGCGGCGCCGCCGCCAGGCCCGGCTCCCGGAACTCCTGGTGCAGCACCTTCTCGATGGTCAGCGACACGTCCAGGCCCACCACGTCCAGCAGCTCGAACGGGCCCATCGGGTAGCCGCAGCCCAGCTTCATCGCGGTGTCGATGTCGTCCACCGTCGCGTAGTGCTCCTCCAGCATCCGCACCGCGTCGTTCAGGTACGGGAAGAGCAGCGCGTTCACGATGAAACCGGCCCGGTCGCCGCACTCCACCGGGTGCTTCTTCACCGTGCCGCACAGCTCCAGCACGGTGGCCGTGACGTCCTCGGCGGTCAGTACCGTGGAGACCACCTCCACCAGCTTCATGGCCGGCGCCGGGTTGAAGAAGTGCATGCCGATCACGTCCTGCGGACGGGAGGTCGCCGTCGCGCAGGAGATCACCGGCAGCGAGGAGGTGGTGGTCGCCAGCACCGCACCCGGCTTGACGATCTTGTCCAGGGTGGCGAACAGCTCGCGCTTCACCGCGAGGTCCTCCGCCACGGCCTCCACCACCAGGTCGACGTCCGCCAGCTCCTGGTAGTCGGACACCGGCGTGACCAGCGCCAACGCCTCGTCCCTGGCCTGCTCGGACAGCCGGCCCCGGGAGACCGAACGCTCCAGCGACTTCGCCAGCTGCGCCTTCGCCCGCTCCGCCTTCTCCTGGCTGCGGGCCGCCAGCAGCACCGGGAAGCCCGCCTTCGCGAACACCTCCACGATGCCGGTCGCCATCGTCCCGCTGCCGCACACCCCGACGCCGCGCACCTCGCGGCCGGCCGGGCGGGCCGCGGCCTCCTCGGTGCTCTCGGCGACCGGCCTGGACGAGCCCGGGGCCTCGTAGGTGTAGAAGCCGCGGCCCGACTTGCGGCCCAACAGGCCCGCCGCGACCAGCTGTCCGAGGATCGGCGCCGGGGCGTGCAGGCGGTCGCGGGACTGCTCGTACATCGCCTCCAGCACCGTGCGGGCGGTGTCGACGCCGATCAGGTCCAGCAGCGCCAGCGGGCCCATCGGCAGGCCGCAGCCCAGCCGCATCGCCGCGTCGATGTCCTCCCGGGTGGCGTACCGGGACTCGAACATCGCCGCCGCCTGGTTCAGGTACGCGAACAGCAGGCCGTTGGCGATGAAGCCCGCCCGGTCGCCGGCCGCGACCGGCTCCTTGCCGAGGTCGCGCGCCAACTCGGCGACCTGCTCGGCCGCCTGAGGCGACGTCAGCACGGTGCGGACCACCTCGACCAGCTTCATCGAGTGCACCGGGTTGAAGAAGTGCACCCCCAGCACCCGCTCCGGGCGGGAGGTGGCCGCCGCGATCCGGGTCACGCTCAGCGCCGTCGTGCCGGTCGCCAGCACCGTCTCCGGCGGGCAGATCCGGTCCAACTCGGCGAACAGGCCGCGCTTGAGCTCCAGGTCCTCCGGGACCTCCTCGATCACCAGCTCCGCCCGCGCCGCCGCCGAGAGGTCGTCGCCGACCTCGATCAGCGCGAGCAGCTCGGCGCGCTCCTGCTCCGTCAACCGCTCACGGGCCACCGCCCGGCCGGTCGCCGCCTCGATCCGGGCCAACGCCCGCGCCGCCTGCGCCGGACCGGCCTCCACGCCGATCACCCGCCGACCACTACGGGCCACCGCCACGGCCACCCCGGCACCCATGGTGCCCAGGCCGACGACGGCAACAGTGGGGAAGGGACGCTCCATTGTCCAGACTCCTTGTCATGGGCCCGCGTCGACGGCCCCCGCCACCACCCGGGCAGCCGGGCACGCATGACAGGGGAGGGTGTGCCGCCGGCACGGGAGAAATGAGGGGAACGGAAGAAGAACAGCGGCGACCCCGCGCTACGGACCGGTCCGCTCCGGTTCCGTTCGAGGGTTCAATGCCGTTGGTGCCCAGGCGCTCCGACAGGATCATGAAGCGACGCCGACGCGCACACGAGAGAAGAAACGCAACCCACCGGTGCGGCTCCCGAAGCCCGGCGCTGGCGCGTGCCGACACTGTAGCCCAGCTACTGGCGGGTAGGAAGAGGCAAGTGCGGTACGTACGGCGGTGATTGCTCTACGTTTCCGGCATGACCCGCGAACGTCCGCAGATGCGTCCTGACCAGTTCGAAGCAGTCGCGAAGACGGCCGCGAGACAGGATGTGACGTTCGAGTTCATCGGCGGCGGGCTCCAGGTCCAACCCATGCCCGACGGCGACCACGCCGAGATCGTCATGTGGCTGATGGAGTGCTGCATGGCGCAGCGGCCGGATCTTCGCCTCTACCCGGGGCGGCGCCTGCGGCTGTCCGGTACCTGCCGCACCAGGCCCGACGGCGTGCTCGCCCGCCGGGGCGCGTTCGCCGGCCACGGGGAGTGGTCGGACCCTGCCGAGGTGCTGATGGTGGTCGAGGTGACCTCCTGGGACCCGGATGCGCGCACGTGCGACCGGGAGGAGAAGCCGGCGGCCCACGCCCGGGCCGGCGTCCCGGTGTTCCTCCTGATCGACCGGGCGGACCGGGCTGTCACGGTGTTCAGCGAGCCCGGGGGCGGTCGCTACGGGCGCATCGTGACTGTCGCCAACGGTCGTACCGTGGCTGTGCCGGAGCCGGTGGGCCTCGATCTCGACACGGAGGTTCTGAAGGAATTCGGCCGCTGACACGCGGAACGGCCCCGCCCGGAAGGATCCGGGCGGGGCCGTTCGGCTGTCGTGGTGGGGTCAGTGGGCCATGACCGGGACGGCGTCCTCGATCTCGGCGGTGGAGTCGTGGTGCTCCGGCTTGCCCGCGTTGATCAGGGTGAAGGCGGTGAGGGAGGCCAGGGCCAGGATGCCCACGGCCCACCAGATCGCGGTGGAGTAGGAGTGCACCTGCGCCTGGAGCGCGAACAGCTTCTGGTCGGTGGCGGCGGCCGCGTGGGACTTGGCCCACTCGGTGCCGGCGCTGTGGGCGACGGTGCTGAGCAGGGCGGTGCCGATCGCGCCGCCGACCTGCTGGGAGGTGTTGACCATCGCGGAGGCGACACCGGCGTCGCGCGGCTGCACGCCGTAGGTGGCCAGGCTCATCGCGGGCATGAACGCGGTGCCCATGCCGAGGCCCATCAGCACCAGGCCGGGCAGGATCTGCCAGTACGAGGTGCCGACGTCGATCCGGGTGAGGATCAGCAGGCCGAGCGAGGCGACCAGGAAGCCGGGCGCCATCAGGTACCGGGCGGGGACGCGGGTCATCAGCCGGGCGCCGATCTGGGTGGAGCCGGTGATCATGCCGGCCACCATCGGCAGGAAGGCGACGCCGTTGACCAGCGGCTTGTAGCCCAGCACGCCCTGCATGTAAAGGGTGAGGAAGAGGAACAGGCCGAACATGCCGATCACGGCCATGCCGAGCGAGAGGTAGACGCCGCCGCGGTTGCGGTCGGTGATCACCCGCAGCGGCAGCAGCGGCGCGGAGACCCGGCTCTCGACGAGCGCGAACGCGGCGAGCAGCACGGCGGCGGCGACGAACAGGCCGATGGTGCTGGAGTCGCCCCAGCCGTTGCTCTCGGCGCGGGTGAAGCCGTACACCAGGGAGACCAGGCCGAGGGTGACCAGCAGCACGCCTGGGATGTCGAGGCGGTTGCGGTTGCGGCCAACGGCGGGTTCGGCGATGACCAGGATCGCACCGGCCAGGGCGACCGCCGCGAACGGGATGTTGACGTAGAAGGTCCAGCGCCAGTTCAGGTACTCGGTGAGCGCGCCGCCCAGGATCAGGCCGATCGCACCGCCACCGCCGGCGACGGCGCCGAAGATGCCGAACGCCTTGGCGCGCTCCTTGCCGTCGGTGAACATCACCGCGAGCAGCGACAGCGCGGCGGGCGCGAGCAGCGCGCCGAAGACGCCCTGCAGGGCGCGGGCGCCGAGCAGCATGGCGGTGTTGACGGCGGCGCCGCCGAGCGCGGAGGCCGCGGCGAAGCCGACCAGGCCGACCATGAAGGTCCGGCGACGGCCCCACAGGTCGGCGACCCGGCCGCCGAACAGCAGCAGACCGCCGAAGGCCAGCGCGTAGGCGGTGATCACCCACTGGGTGGTGCTGTCGGCGAAGCCGAGGTCTTCCTTGGCGCGCGGGAGCGCGATGTTCACCACGGTGGCGTCGAGGACGACCATCAGCTGGGCCAGCGCGATGAAGATCAACGCCTTCCAGCGACGTGGGTCCGGCTGGAGGGTTTCGGACATGGAGGTACCCACCTGTGAGTGCGAGAGCGTACAGAACGAGCGGAAACGTGCGGCCGACCCGGTCGGGCGGGCCGCGTGAAGTCGGTGCGCGTGAAGTCGGTGCGCGGTAAGTCGTGTGCGGTAAGTCGTGCGTGCGGTAAAGGAGTTCGGTGCGCGCGAGGAGGCTCAGGCGCGGTGCGTGAGGTCCTCCAGGGTCACGGCGTGGCCGGGCAGCGGGGAGGCGGCGACGGTGCGCAGGCCGTCCAGCAGCAGCTGGAGGTGGCGGTGGACCAGGTGGTCCAGGTTGAGGCAGCCGGTGCCGGGGAGCGGGCGGGTGAGCTGGGACATGGCGACCACGATGTCGCCCGCTCCGACGTCGGTGCGGAGCAGTCCGTCGGCCTGCGCGCGGGCGACCAGGTCTTCGGTGACCTGCTTCATCTCGGCACGGGCGTCGACGAGTTCGGGATCGCACGGGTCGACGGAGTCGGACAGCAGGGAGCACAGCGCGCCGATCCGCTCGTCGGCGGCGGCGTGCACGAAGCGGCTGACCGCGGCGAAGGAGTCGGGCTCCTCGGCGGCGGCCGCGTGCGCGTGCGCCACGACCCGGTCGATGACGGCGAGCGACACCTGCTGGATCAGCGTCCGGCGGTCGGCGAAGTTGCGGTACAGCGTGGCGTTGCCGACGCCGGCCCGGCGGGCGATCTCGTCCAGCGGGGCCATCGCCCCGTACTCGACGAAGGCCTCGCGGGCGGCGGCGACGATGCGCGCGCGGTTGCGGGTGGCGTCCGCACGGCGGGCGGGAGCGGTGGCGGTGGTCATTGGCGTGACGCCCCCTTCGTGCGGTGGAGAGCGGGGAGTGAGTCCCCGTTTCGGTCTGGACAGAGGTTCAAACGGGGAGTTGGTCCCCGGAATTTCGTCATTTCATGTGACCTGCGTCACTTTCAGGTTTCCACGGACGGGTGAGCTGTCGGCCGAGTCGTCCGGCCGCCGCATCGCCGCAGGCCAGCATGGGCGCATGAGCACCGTGAAGCCGCGCGCCGAGCGCGCCGCCGAGGCCCGGTTGGCCGCCACCAGGATCGAGGCCGAGGGCGTCGACGGGGTGATCGTCGGCTGGGTCGACAACTCCGGCGTCACCCGGGTCAAGTCCGTGCCCGTCCGCGGCCTGGAGAGTGCCGCCCGCTGGGGCGTCGGCGCCGCGCCGTGCTTCGACGCCATCCTGGTCGACGACTCGCTCGCCCCCGCCGCCGGCCCGGTCGGCGACCTGCGGCTGGTCCCCGACCTGGCCGCGCTGCGCCGGCTCGCCGCCCAGCCCGGCTGGGCCTGGGCCCCCGGCGACCGCTGGACCCAGCAGGGCGAGCCGCACCCCGGCTGCCAGCGGCAGTTCGCCCGCCGCACCGCCGAGGCGCTCGCCGAACGCGGCATCGCCGTGCAGGCCGGCATCGAGGTCGAGTGGATCGTCGAGGGCGGCGAGAGCGGCCCCGCGTACGGCATGCGCCGCCTGATCGACCACAGCGACTACCTGCGCGACCTGCTGCGCACCCTGCGCGAGCAGAAGCTGACCGTCCTCCAGCTCCACCCCGAGTACGCCGCCGGGCAGTTCGAACTCTCGCTCGCCCCCGGCGGGCCCGTCGAGGCCGCCGACACCGCCATGCTGGTCCGGCACACCGTGCTGGCCGTCTCCCGGCAGCACGGCCTGCGCGCCAGCTTCGCACCCGTCACCGCCCCCGACGGCGTCGGCAACGGCGGCCACCTGCACCTGAGCCTGTGGCGTGACGGCCAGAACCTCGGCCACGGCGGCAGCGGCCCGCACGGCCTCACCCGGGAGATGGAGGCCTTCCTCGCCGGGGTGCTCGCGGAACTGCCCGCCCTGCTCGCCCTCGGCGCCCCGGCCGTCGCCAGCTACCTGCGGCTGGTCCCCGACCACTGGTCCGGCCCGTACCGCTGCTGGGGCCTGGAGAACCGGGAGGCCGCCCTCCGCCTGATCACCGGCTCCGCCCCCGAGCAGGCCAACGCCGAGATCAAGTGCTTCGACGCCGCCGCCAACCCCTACCTCGCCGTCGGCGGCGTCCTCGCCGCCGGCCTGGCCGGCCTCGGCGCCGCCCTCCACCTCCCCGCCGAGACCGCCGGCAACCCCGACGGCATCGCCGAACGCCTCCCCGCCACCCTCGGCCAGGCCACGGACGCCCTGCGCAAGTCCGAAGTCCTGCGCGCCGCGCTGGGGGAGTCGCTGTGGCAGTCGGTGATCGACGTCCGCGAGGCGGAGATCGCACGGTTCGCGGAGCTCGCCCCGGCGGAGATCATCGAGGCGGTCCGTTACCGGTACTGACCCGCCGCCCGGTGTGGGCCTGTCACCTGCGCGGCACCGTCCAGCCCGGGCAGGAGGCGATCGCGGTCAGTCGGTCGAGCGTCAGCAGCGGTTCACGGCCCGCGTCCGGATGGCCGGTGCCCGCCGGGTTGACCGCCGTCACCCGGATCCGGCGGCCGTCGGGGCGCAGCAGGTCCACCACCGACTCGGTGGAGCCCTGGGAGCCCGGAACCGGACGGTCGGCGACGCTGCGGACGCGGCTGCCGTCCGGCAGCTCCGGGGCGTCCGCGAACCAGGCCTGGGCCGATTCCTCGGCCTGCTCCTCCTGGTACCGCAGCACGACCGTCCGGTTGCCGTCGGCGAGCGTCACCGTCTGCTCCGGGCCGGTGGTGACGGCGACCACCTTCAGGTCGGGCGGCAGCAGATCGGGCCGCTGCACCGGGGTGTCGGCCGAGTACTTCGGCAGCGTCCGGCGCACCGACGCCTCGAAGGTGCGCCAGCCGGGGTCGGTGACCAGCGCCCTCAGCTGGGCGATGTCCAGCAGCGGCGCCGGCCTGGTCCACTCGCCGGTCTTCCGCCCGAAGTTGTACGAAATGGCGATGACCTTCATCCCGTCCGGGGTGACCCAGGTGATCCCGTTGTGCCGGTTCGGGTCCTTGCCTCCCGAGCTGTACTCCACGATCGACACCGCGCTGCCGTCCGGTCGGACCTCCCCCCGGCACTCCGCGTCCGGGACGATCTCCGGCGCCGTGCACGGCTGGGGCCAGCCCTCGTCCACCTGGGAGACGGTCACCGCCAGCAGGCTCTCCCCGCCGCCGTCGTCCAGGGTCATTTCCGCCCACGCGCGGGTCGACGGGATCGCGGCGGAGCCGGCCGTCGAACCGTCCGAGCGCACGATCCGCACGCCCGGCGGCAGCCGCTCCGCCACCGCCGACACCATGTGCGCCTCCTGCGGGATCAGCGCACCGGCGGGCGTGGCGCTCGCGGACGGCGGAGCGACGGCGGGCGCGGCCGGGCCGATGCCGTCCGTGCTCAGCACCGTCGGCAGGACGCCGGCGGTCACCCCGCACGCGGCCACCACCGCGACGGACGCCACCAGCGTCAGCCGCCGACGCTGCCGGCGCCGGCCCCGGTCCGCGCCGCCGAGAACCAGCAGCGGAGCGTCCGCGACGAAACTCTCACCGGTCTCGCGGAAGACCCGGCCCAGCCGGTCCTCGAAGTCTTGCTCGGGCAGTGCGGGCATGCGTGATCACCGTCTCCGGGAACGAAAGGAAAGTACAGAAGGCAGTGCCGGGGGCGTCAGCGCGCGGCAAGATCGGTCAGGCCGTCACCCAGCAGCACCCGCAACCGGGCCAGCGCCCGGGACGTCTGGGACCGGACCGCACCCGGACGACAGCGCAGGATCTCCGCCGTCTCCTCGACGCTGACGTCCTCCCAGTAGCGCAGCACCAGCACCGCACGGTCACGCGGCGCGAGCTCGCCCAACGCCTGGAGCAGCGTCATCCGCAAGGTGCTGTCGCCGCCGTCCGGGCCCGGCAGATCAGGAAGCTCGGCGACCGGACGCTCACCCGAACTGCGCCGCCGATGATGGTCGATGAACTGCCGGTACAGCACCCCCTGCGCGTACCCCGCCGGATTCTCTATCGCCCGACCGCCGAACAACCGCCCCGGTCGCCGCCACACCAGGTACATCCGACTCAGCGTCTCCTGCACCAGGTCCTCGGCCAGATGGGTGTCACCACCCGTCAGCAGACACGCCGACCGGTACAACGGCCCCGACCGATTGGCCGCGAACTCCGCGTACTCCGCGTCCCCGCCCCGCGCTGCTGCTCCCGCCACGTTCGCTGTTCTCCCCGGACTCCGTGCCTCGTCACCCATCAGACGCACCAGGGTGCCGCGGATGTCACGGGGCAACAGCAGAATTCTTTTCCCGCCCCCCGCCCGCCAGGCGCCCGCACCGACACCGCCGCACCGCGGGCCGGACCCCGACAAGGAGAACGGGCACGCGCCGGCCTGCGACGAACAGCCTGTCGAAGCCGCTGCCGCCCGCCCGTCCGCCCGGCGATCGCTGCGACCGCGGTGCGCGTGGCGGGCCGCGGCGCTTCCGGTGGTTCGCCCGCAGCCCAGTGGCACGATCCGGTCCACAGCGAGCCCCGCAGGGCCCGCACCGCCGTCGGCTGCCCGGGCGCAGTCCGCCTTTGCCCGGCGGACGTTCAGCGGGCGGGGCGCGGCTGCCCGCAGGGCGCTGTCGGGTGCGCCGGTTCCCCTCCGCCCCGCGAGGCCTCAGCGTTGGGGGCGTTCGCCCGCGCCGCGGCAGAACGGGCAGGCGCGGCTGCCCAGGCAGTCGCCGCAGCGGGCCTGGCCTTCGGTGCGGCCGCCCCAGGTGATGCCGCCCATGGTCCAGCCGCGGCCCCAGCAGCGTTCGCACCAGCCGAGGCCCTCGCATTCGGGGCAGAGTTCGTAGCCGGGGCGGACGTCCTCGGGGGCGAGCAGCGGTTCGGGGCGGACGAAGACCTCCGGGAGGTGCAGCGCAGCCGGTTCGAGGTCGGCGCGGGCGAGGGTGAGGCCGCGCTGCGGGTGGAGGTGCAGGCGGAGCGTCATGCCGTCGCGCCAGGCGTGCAGGACGGTCGAGCCGGATCCGGTGCGCTCGGCCGTCGTCTCCCAGCCGGCCAGCGCGGCCCGGGCGCGGTCCGGCAGGTCGGGGCCGGCCGGCGTGCGGTCGAAGGCGACCTGGCGGTGGTAGCCGAAGGACAGCGGGTTGCCGAAGGCCGTGATCTCCGGGTGCTCCGGCGGTGCCTGCCCGGGTGCCAGCGCCGCCAGCAGCGCCGCGAACTCCGCGAACAGCCGCTCGCCGCGCCGCCGCAGCTCCTCCCGCGCGCCGGGTATCTCCTCGCCCGCCATCCGCCCCTCGCTTCCACGTGTGGTCAACTGGCCGGAGGCGTCCGGATGTTGCTCGGTGCGCGCCGGGCGGAGCCGATTCTAGGCACCGGGGCGCCGTCGGGGACAGACGGAAATCCGGCGGGCGACCGGAGCGGCAGCCTTTCAACGATGGCCCCCGCCGGACGCCCCGGCGTTCCTCGCCGAGGTCCGCTACTCGGCCGGGGCGCCGGAAAGTTTCAGCCCGCCACTGGGCCCGCCAACCCGGCCGATTGGGTGCGCTCCCACAGCAGATCTCCCAACGAGGGTCACCCGCAGGGGAGTTGAATCCACCCCCGGCTGCGCAATCCCTTGACACTCCCCACCGCCCTCCCGATATTTGGGAGCGCTCCCACTCCGGACTCCCTCCACCCACCCCCACCCGAGGAGCCGTCATGCCTCCACCCAGCAACCGGGCCACCGCCTTCAGCGCCGCCCTCCTGCTGCTCACCGCCGGGCTGTCCACCGCCGTGGTGCTGCCCGCGTCCGCCGCCGCCGTGCAGTGCTCGGTCGACTACACCGTCAGCGACTGGGGCAGCGGCTTCACCGCCACCGTGGCGATCAACAACAAGGGCACGGCCGCGCTCAACGGCTGGACGCTCACCTACTCCTACGCCGGCAACCAGACGCTCTCCGGCGCGGGTTGGAGCGGCACCTGGAGCCAGTCCGGCAAGAACGTCAAGGTGGTCAACGCCGACTGGAACGGGACGATCGCGGCGGGCGGCTCGGTCAGCGCGGGCGCCAACTTCGCGTACAGCGGCACCAACGCGGCCCCCACCGCGTTCGCGGTCAACGGCACCGCCTGCGCGGGCGCGCACGCGGCCCCGACCACCACCCTGACCAGCCCGGCGCCGGGTGCCAACTACCAGGCGGGGGCGGCGATCCCGCTCGCCGCGACGGCGAGCGCGGCGGACGGCGCGAGCATCGGCAAGGTCGAGTTCTACGACAACACCACGCTGCTCGGCACCGCCACCACCGCCCCGTACACCTTCAACTGGACGGGCGCGGCGAGCGGCAGCCACTCGATCTACGCCAAGGCGTACGACAGCCTCGGCGCGAGCAGCGAGTCCACCCCGGCGGGCATCACGGTGGCGGCGGGTCCGGCCGTCACGGCCACGCCGGTGACGCTGTCGGTGAACCAGGGCAAGACCGGCAGCTTCACCCTGAAGCTGTCCGCCCAGCCGAGCGCGAACGTCACCGTCACCACCACCCGCACCTCGGGCAACACCGGGCTGTCGGTCAGCTCCGGCGGGACGCTGACCTTCACGCCGAGCAACTGGTCGACCGCGCAGACCGTCACGCTGACCGCCGACGCCTCGTCCACCGGCTCGGCGACGTTCACCTCCGCCGCCACCGGCTACACCTCCTCGGCGGTGACGGTGACCGAGCTGGCCGCCGCGTCCGGGGTGTACAACGACCGGTTCCTGCAGCTGTACAACAAGATCAAGGACCCGGCGAACGGCTACTTCTCGCCCGAGGGCATCCCGTACCACTCGGTGGAGACGCTGCTGGTGGAGGCCCCCGACCAGGGCCACGAGACCACCTCGGAGGCGTACTCGTACCTGCTCTGGCTGGAGGCCCAGTACGGGCGGGTGACCAAGGACTGGTCGAAGTTCAACTCGGCGTGGACGCTCATGGAGACGTACATGATCCCGGGCCACGCCGACCAGCCCACCAACTCGGCGTACAACGCGTCCAAGCCGGCCACCTACGCGCCCGAGCACCCGCTGCCGAGCGACTACCCGTCGACCATGGACTCCGCCGTCACTCCCGGCAACGACCCGATCGCCGCGGAGCTGAAGAGCGCGTACGGCACCGACGACATCTACGGCATGCACTGGCTGCAGGACGTCGACAACGTCTACGGCTACGGCAACGCGCCCGGCAAGTGCGAGGCCGGCCCGACCGACACCGGGCCGTCGTTCATCAACACCTACCAGCGCGGCGCGCAGGAGTCGGTGTGGGAGACCGTCCCGCAGCCGACCTGCGACAAGTTCACCTACGGCGGCAAGAACGGCTACCTGGACCTGTTCATCAAGGACAGCTCCTACGCCAAGCAGTGGAAGTACACCGACGCGCCGGACGCCGACGCCCGCGCCATCCAGGCCGCGTACTGGGCCGACACCTGGGCCAAGGCACAGGGCAACGGCTCGCAGGTGGCGACCACGGTGGCCAAGGCCGGCAAGATGGGCGACTACCTGCGGTACTCGTTCTTCGACAAGTACTTCAAGAAGGTCGGCAACTGCACCGGCCCGACCAGCTGCCCGGCCGGCAACGGCAAGGACTCCGAGCACTACCTGCTGTCCTGGTACTACGCCTGGGGCGGCGCCACCGACACCTCGGCCGGCTGGGCCTGGCGGATCGGCGACAGCGCGGCGCACGGCGGCTACCAGAACCCGATGGCCGCGTACGCGCTGGTCAACGACCCGGCGATGGCCCCGAAGTCCAGCACCGGCAAGGCCGACTGGACCACCTCGATGGGCCGTCAGGTCGAGTTCACCCAGTGGCTGCAGTCCAGCGAGGGCGCCATCGCGGGCGGCGCCACCAACAGCTGGAACGGCAGCTACGACACCCCGCCGGCCGGCACCCCGACCTTCTACGGGATGTTCTACGACGAGGCGCCGGTCTACCACGACCCGCCGTCCAACCAGTGGTTCGGCTTCCAGGCCTGGGGCCTGGAGCGGATGGCCGAGTACTACTTCTCCAGCGGCGACGCCAGGGCCAAGGCCATCCTGGACAAGTGGGTGACCTGGGCGCTGTCGCAGACCACCTTCAACGCCGACGGCAGCTACCGGATCCCGTCCACGCTGTCCTGGAGCGGCAAGCCGGACACCTGGAACGCGAGCTCGCCCGGCGCCAACACCGGCCTGCACGTGAGCGTGGTGGACTACACCAACGACGTCGGCGTGGCGGGCTCGTACGCCAAGCTGCTGTCGTACTACGCGGCCAAGTCCGGCAACACCGCGGCGAAGACCGCCGCGCAGAAGCTGCTGGACGGCATGTGGGCCAACAACCAGGACGCGCTGGGCATCTCGGTGCCGGAGACGCGCACCGACTACAGCCGCTTCAACGACTCGGTGTCGGTGCCGAGCGGTTGGACCGGCACCATGCCCAACGGCGATGCGATCAACAGCAGTTCGACGTTCCTGTCGATCCGCTCCTGGTACCGCAGCGACCCGTCGTTCGCCAAGGTGCAGAGCTACCTGAACGGCGGCGCGGCGCCGACGTTCAGCTACCACCGGTTCTGGGCGCAGGCCGACATCGCCACGGCGATGGCCGCCTACGGTGAGCTGTTCGGCGGCTGACCGGCCGTCGGGGAGCCGCCCCCGAAGCGCGAGTGCCCGGTCCGACCGACAGCGGACCGGGCACTCGCCCGCTCTACGCCGATTGTTTTACTACCTCTTGATTTTTGTCATATGGGATGAATAGTCTCCCGGCCATTCGCGCGCTTTCGATCACCTCGATCGCGTCCGCCGAGACTCGGGAGGGTCAACCCCTATGAGCGTTCCCCGGATCCGCCGCTCCGCACTCCTCGCCGCAGGTCTCGCCCTGATCACGGCCGGCGCCCTCGCCGGACCGGCGGCCGGCGCCGCCTCCGCCGCACCGGCCGCCGACGCCTCGGCCGCCGCCACCGGACAGCCGATGAACTACGTGGTGAACACCAAGGCCAACCACGGCCAGACCAAGAAGGCGGAGCGCGAGATCCAGGCGGCCGGCGGCACCGTGGTCGTGTCCTACGAGCAGATAGGCGTGGTGATCGCCCGCTCCAGCGACCCCGGCTTCGCCGCCAAGCTCCGGAAGTCGAAGACCATCGACTCGGTCGGTGCCAGCCGCACCGCCGGCATCCAGGCCGCCATGGACGTCGAGGCCGGCGTCGAGGAGAGCGCGCCGACCGCCGCCGCCGACGGCAACGAGCCGCTCTGGGCCAACCAGTGGGACATGCGGCAGATCGGCGTCGACCAGGCCCACGCCTCCACCCTCGGCAGCCGCGACGTGGTGGTCGGCGTGCTCGACTCCGGCATCGACGCCGCCCACGAGGACCTCGCCGCCGCCGTCGACCCGTCGCTCTCCGCGTCCTGCCTCAGCGGCCGCGCCGACACCAGCTGGCAGTCCTGGCAGCCCACCAGCAGCAGCCACGGCACCCACGTGGCCGGCACCATCGCCGCCGCGAAGAACGGCAAGGGCATCGAGGGCATCGCCCCCGGCGTTCGGCTGGCCGCGGTCAAGGTGGTCGACAACGGCGGGTTCATCTACCCCGAGTACGCGATCTGCGGCTTCGTCTGGGCCGCCGAGCACCACTTCACGCTCACCAACAACAGCTACTACGTGGACCCGTGGATGTTCAACTGCGCGGGCGACCCCGACCAGGCCGCGGTCAGTGAGTCCGTCCGCCGGGCCGTCGACTACTCCCGCCGGGGCGGCGTGCTGAACGTCGCCGCCGCGGGCAACGAGAACATCGACCTGGCGCACAAGACCGTCGACGTCACCAGCCCCGACGACACCGAGCCGGCCGAGCGGCCGATCGACGCGAGCTGCCTCAGCCTGCCCGCCGAACTGCCCGGCGTCATCTCGGTCTCGGCGATCGGCTCCAAGGGCGACAAGTCCTACTACTCCAGCTACGGCCTGAACAAGGTCACCGTCTCCGCCCCCGGCGGCGACGCCACCGCCTTCCAGGCGCCCGACACCCCCGACCACCGGGGCGGCGTGCTCTCCACCGTCCCCGGCAACAAGTACGCCTACATGTCCGGCACTTCGATGGCCTCCCCCCACGTCGCCGGCGTCCTCGCCCTGCTCGCCTCCACCCACCCCACCGCCGGCCCCGACCAGCTCCGCACCCTCCTCACCCAGCAGGCCGACCCCCACGCCTGCCCCACCGGCGTCTTCAACCCCGGTGGCACCGGCGACTACCAGGCCACCTGCGAAGGCACCCCCGCCAACAACGGCTTCTACGGCGCCGGCATCGTCAACGCCGCCAAGGCCGCCAAGCAGTAACCCCCCCACCACCACCGGGCCTGCGGCACGACACGAGGCCCCGAGCAGCCGGAACGGCCGGCCGACCTGCCGCAGGCCCGGTTCGGTGGTTCGATCACGCCGCTGTGAGCCGGGCCTCGGGCGGTCGGGCCCGGTGCTTTCCCGCACGGGCACGGTCCGTCGGCTTCGTCGCAGGCGCGGTCGGGGGTGCTCGGTTGCCTCCGGCTGTGGGCCCGGGGCGGAGCTTCCGAGGCGGGTGCAGCCGGCAGCAGGCTGCCGGCTCCGCCTCGGTGTGACCGTCCGGGGCCGAGTCGTCGGAGCCGGCAGTCGTGGCGCGCCGGGAGCAGGGGCGTCGCGTGGTCCGGGGCCGGAGGCTCCCCGGCGTCGGCGCAGCGGGTCGAAGCTCCGGTGTGACAGGCCGGGCGTCAGCGGGTCCGGTGCCGCCGGCCGGCCGACGCGTCGCAGGCTCGGGCGCGCCTGTTGCCTGCGGCGGGTCGGTGGCCCCGTCGCAGTGCGGGCCGGGGCCGCTGCCGGCCGGGGCCGATGATTTCCCAGCTGGGCGTCGGTCGTTGGCTTCGCCTCGGCGGCTTCGCCGCAGGCGCAGTCGGCGGTGCCTCGGTTGCCTCCGGCTGTGGGCCCGGGGCGGAGCTACCGACGTGGGTGCAGCTGACGCGCAGGCTGCCGGCTCCGCCTCGGTGTGACCGTCCGGGGCCGAGGCCTTCCGACATCGTCGGAGCCGGCAGTCGTGGCGCGCCGGGAGCAGGGGCGTCGCGTGGTCCGGGGCCGGAGGCTCCCCGGCGTCGGCGCAGCGGGTCGAAGCTCCGGTGTGACAGGCCGGGCGTCAGCGGGTCCGGTGCCGCCGGCCGGCCGACGCGTCGCAGGCTCGGGCGCGCCTGTTGCCTGCGGCGGGTCGGTGGCCCCGTCGCAGTGCGAGCCGGGGCCGCTGCCGGCCGGGTCCGACGATTTCCCAGCTGGGCGCGGTCCGTTGGCCTCGCCGCAGGCGCAGTCGGCGGTGCCTCGGTTGCCTCCGGCTGTGGCCCGGGGCGGAGCTTCCGACGCGGGTGCAGCTGACGCGCAGGCTGTCGGCTCCGTCTCGGCGTGGCCGACCGGGAGACGGTGGTTCCAGCCCCCGGGCCCGAGCCGAGTTCCGCAGCTCGGTCGCGGTGGAGGCCGCCCTCCGCTGTCGGTGGAGCCGGCCGCAGGCCGTTGTGGCCGGCCGGGGGCAGCGGCCCGACGTGCCCGGCTCCCGCCGTGGCCGCGGCCGACCGCAGGTCAGGTTTCGTCGATGTGGCGGGACCAGTCCGATTCGACCGAGGCGAGGCCCGCGCGGTTGGGGACCTGCTTGAGCCAGGCGGGGCGGGCGGCGGTGCGGGCGGCGGCGGCGCGCTCCTCGGCGGCGCGGATCTGTTCGGGGGTGGCGAAGCCTTCCGGGAGCCAGGCGGAGGACTGGGCGACCCGGGCGGCGAGGTGTTCCACGTACGCGGTGCGGACGGCCGCCGGGGAGTCGAAGCCGGGCTCGTCGGCCAGCCAGGCGTCCGGCACCAACTGGGTGATCTCGGCGAGGAGTTCGGGCGTCACCAGGGGTGCGAGCTCGGCGTCGGCGGCGGCCAGGTCGGGGCCGTAGCCGCCGAGGGCGTGACCGCTGAGGTCGTAGCGCTTGTGGACCGAGGCGTGGGCGGAGGACCAGCGGTGGTGGAAGATCAGTCCGGCCCCGTTGTCGATCAGCCAGAGCCGGCCGTGCCAGACCATCAGGTTCGGGTTGTGCACGCTGCGGTCGACGTTGCCGGTCAGCGCGTCCAGCCAGACGATCCGGCCGGCTTCGACGGGGGAGACGTCGATCATGCCGGGCTTGAAGTCCCGGGCGCCGGGCAGCAGGTCCATGCCGAGGTTGCGGCCGGCGCTGGCGTGCAGCAGGTCCTGGATCTCCTGGTCCGGCTCGTCGGCGGCGACCGCCGGGTCGAAGTCGACCAGGACCAGTGGCGGCACCCGCAGGCCGAGCCGCCGGGCCAGTTCGCCGACGATCACCTCGGCCACCAGCGCCTTGACGCCCTGCGCCGCACCGGTGAACTTCACCACGTACGTGCCCAGGTCGTCGGCCTCCACCACCCCCGGCACCGACCCGCCCGCGCGCAGCGGATCGACGTACCGCAGCGCCGTCACCTGTTCCAGCATCCGCCCACCCTAACGCGCGGCCGGTTCCGGTTTGGCGGGGGCAGGCGGCGGTGGTTGGCTTGGCGCCGACGACGTCGAGTGACCGGACCGAGGAGAAGTGAGCAGATGGGCAAGGTGCACGCCACCACCGAGCGGACGTACGGGGCCGGCCCGGCCCGGGTGTACGAGGCGCTGGCCGACTACGCGGTGACCCGGCCGAAGCTGCTGCCCGCGCAGTACAGCGAGTACGAGGTGCGGGCCGGCGGCACGGGCGCGGGCACCCAGGTGCACTGGCGGCTCCAGGCCACCGAGAAGCGGGTCCGCGACTGCCTGTTCACGGTGACGGCGCCGACCCCGGACACCCTGGTGGAGACGGACGCCAACTCCTCGATGGTGATCACCTGGACGGTCGCGGCGGCCGGCGAGCACGGCAGCAAGGTCACCGTCGAGGCGAGCTGGACGGGCGCGACCGGCATCGGCGGCTTCTTCGAGCGCACCTTCGCCCCCAAGGGCCTGAACCGGATCCACGACCAGGTGCTGGCCAACCTGGCGGCCGAGCTCGGCTGAACCGCACACCCATATTCGGACACCCGTACGGCACATCAGCCGTACGGGTGTTCCGTTCCCCCGCACGGGTGAAGCGGACCGGGTGGCGCACGGTCGTCAACCTAGGCTCCGGGCCGTGCAGATGACGATCCTTCATGTCTCCCAACCGGTCGACGGCGGCGTGGCCAGGGTGGTGGTCGACCTGGTGCGCGGGCAGCGCGCGGCCGGCTGCCGGGTCCTGGTGGCCTGTCCGCCCGGCGGCCGGCTCGCCCAGGAGGCCGCCGCCGCCGGCGCCAAGGTCCTGGACTGGCCCGCCGAACGCTCACCCGGGCCGGGCGCCCTCGGCGAGGCCTGGCGGCTGCGCCGGATCCTGCGCCGCGCCGAGCCGGACGTGCTGCACCTGCACAGCGCGAAGGCCGGGCTGGTCGGCCGGCTGGCCGCCCGGGGCGCCGTGCCGACCGTGTTCCAGCCGCACGCCTGGTCCTTCGCCGCTGTCGAGGGCGCCCTCGCCGGCGCGAGCCTGCGCTGGGAGCGGTTCGCCACCCGCTGGTCGCGCACCCTGCTGTGCGTCAGCGAGCAGGAGAAGGCTGACGGCGTGGCGGCCGGGCTGGTCGCGGACTGGCGGGTGGTGCCCAACGGCGTCGACCTGGCGCACTTCGCGGCCGCCGACCCGGCGTCCCGGCGCTCCGCCCGGATGACGCTGGGCCAGGAGCAGTCCGTCCCGCTGGCGGTGTGCGTCGGGCGGCTGTGCCGGCAGAAGGGCCAGGACGTGCTGCTGGACGCCTGGGAGCGGGTGCAGGTCCGGCTGCCGGCGGCCCGGCTGGTGCTGGTGGGCGGCGGCCCGGACGCGGACGCGCTGGCCGGGCGGGTGCGCTCGCTGCCCGACCCGTCCCGGGTGCGCCTGGTGGGCGACGTGGCCGACCCGCGGCTGTGGCTGGCCGCCGCCGACCTGGTGGTGCTGCCCTCGCGCTGGGAGGGGATGGCGCTGGCGCCGCTGGAGGCGATGGCCTGCGGTCGGCCGGTGCTGCTGACCGATGTGGCGGGGGCGCGGGAGTGCGTGCCGCCCGGCGAGCTCGGCCGGTCGGTGGTGCCGCCGGAGAATTCCCGTGCGATGGCCGAACGGCTGGTCGAATTCCTTTCCGATCGGATCGAATGCGAACGGAGTGGGCTGGTGGCCCGTGCACATGTGGCAGATCATCACGATATCCGGCAAGTAATCTCGCAGGTGGCGGCAATTTACCGGACTATTGTTCGGAGCCGGGTGGTCCCCGTGGGCCGCGCATCCCGTGTCCCGCAGCGATTCTGATCGTTTGTCAGGCCGTGATCGCCCGCCCGCGCAGGTGCGGCCTTCTTTCCCGAATGTCCGATTATTAGGCGGGTGGAATGAAATGGCATGTCAACGTCCTGCGTGCGCAATGGCGTTCGGTAATGTCTGATTCTGCCTGCTTCGTCCCCATTTTCCACCGGAGAAATGGCCGACCGCCTTTTCGGCAGCAGGTGCTTACCTGGACGGGTTCACAGCAGGGGAGTTCGTGCGCTGATGAGCATTGACCACGAGAGTGTGCCGAGGTCGGCGGACGTGCTGGCGGGCCTCGGCCACCACCGCCACGGGGCCGGACTGCTCGACCGGCCGAGGTCCCGGGCGCTGCCGCCCCGGGCCGCGGCCGGGGTCGGCCGCCACCGCGGCCGCCTGCACTCCCGGGTCGCCCTGCCGCTCGCGCTCGCCGGCGCCGACACCGCGGCCGTCGCCCTGGCCGCCGCCGCCACCGCCCCGGCCGCCGCCCGCCCGATCGCCACCGCCCTCCTGCTGCTGCCCGCCCTGCTCCCGCTCAACCTGGCCGGCGGCCTCTACCGCAGCCGGCTCAGCCTCTCCGCCCTCGACGAGTTCCCCGCGCTGGCCGCCCGCGCCGCCGTCGCCACCGCCTTCGCCGTCACCGCCGACGCCTGCCTGACCGGCCACTGGACGGATCTCGGCGCGATGGGCCCGATGCGGCTGCTCGCCCTGCTGCTGCTGATGCTCCCGCTCGCCGCCCTCGGCCGCGCCTACGTCCACCACCTCACCCGCCGGGCCCGCCGCCGCCGTCCCAGCCCGGTGCTGATCCTCGGCGCCGGCGAACTCGGCCAGCGGATCGCCGAGGTGCTCACCGCCCGCCCCGAGTACGGCCTGCGGCCGGTCGGCTACCTCGACGCCGACCCGGTGCTGCTGCCCCCCGGCGGCCCGCTGCCGGTGCTCGGCGGCCGCGAGGTGCTCGGCCGGGTGCTGCGCCGCTACCGCATCCACCACGTGCTGGCCACCGGCGGCGCCGCCGACGACGCCGCCACCCTGGCCACCCTGCGGCAGGCCGCCCGCCTCGGCTGCCAGGTCTGGCTGCTGCCCGGCATGCGCGAGTTCGCCTCGGTGCGCGGCGCCGGCGACCACCTGTGGGGCTTCCCCTGTCTGCGCCTGGGCGCCCCCGCGATGCGCCGGCACGGCTGGGTCGTCAAGCGCGCCTTCGACATCGCCGCCGCCGGCCTCGGCCTGCTGCTGATCTCCCCGCTGCTCGCCGTCTGCGCCCTCGCGGTGCGCCGCGAGACCGGCCCGGGCGTGCTGTTCCGCCAGCAGCGCACCGGCCTCGACGGCCGGGTGTTCACCCTGCTGAAGTTCCGCACCCTGCGCCCCAGCAACGAGCACGAGTCCGCCACCCACTGGAACATCGCCCAGGACCACCGGGTGGGCCCGGCCGGCCGGTTCCTGCGCAAGACCTCGCTGGACGAGCTCCCGCAGCTGTGGAACGTCCTGCGCGGCGACATGAGCCTGGTCGGCCCGCGCCCCGAACGCCCCTACTTCGTGATGCGGTTCAGCCAGGCCTACCCGGAGTACGCCGACCGGCACCGCGTCCCGGTCGGGCTCACCGGCCTCGCCCAGGTCAACGGCCTGCGCGGGGACACCTCCATCGAGGACCGGGCCCGCTTCGACAACCGCTACATCGAGGGCTGGAACCTGTGGCAGGACGCCAAGATCCTGCTGCGCACCGCCGCCCTGGTGGTCCGCCCGGACGGGAGCTGACACACCGTGGCCGTCACCCTCCGACTCCCGCTAGCGGCCCGGCGGTTGACCGGCATAGCCGCGCCCCGGCCGAGCCTGCTCGCCGCCGCCACCGTGCTGCTGGTCTGCGTCCCCACCGGGGAGAAGGACGTCGCCGCCGCCGTCCACGTCACCCCCGCCGACCTGGCCTCGCTGGCCCTGGTCGGACTGACCGCCGTCGGGCTGCTGCGCGGCCGGCTGCCCCGGCTCGACCCGGCCGCCGCAGCGCTGCTGGGCGCCGTGGTGCTGGCCGCCGCCGTCGCCACCGTGCACTCCGTCGACCCGGCCGCCAGCCTCACCGGGTTCGTCCGGCTGACGCAGATCTTCGTGCTGGTGCCCGCCGCCGTGCTGCTCGCCGTCCGCGACCGCACCGACCAGCGGCTGGTGCTCGGCGCCTTCGTGCTGGCCGCGCTGATCGAGGGCGCGGTCGGCGCGTTCCAGTACCTGACCCGCACCGGCGCCTCCTACACCGGGCAGCCGATCCGCGCCGTCGGCACCTTCGGCGCGCTCGACATCATGGCGATGTCCGGTGTGGTCTCCTTCGGGCTGCTCGCCGCCCTCGCCCTCGGCCTGGCCGAGCGCGGCCCCGGCGGCAGCCGCCCGCTGCGCCGCGCGATGTGGGCGAGCGCCGCGTTCCTGGCCTTCCCGCTCGCCGTGTCGTTCAGCCGGGGCAGCTGGATCGCCACCGCCGTCGCCGCCACCGTGCTGCTGCTGCGCGCCGACGCCCGGCTGGCCGTCAAGGGCGTGCTGGTCGGCGGGGCCGCCGCCGTGGTGCTGGTCGGCGGCCTCGGCCTCGGCGCGTCCGGCGTCGCCGCACGGATCGGCTCGATCGGCTCGGTCTCCGCCGCCCCCGACCAGTCCGTCTCCGACCGCTACGACCTGTGGGCCACCGCCGGCCGGATCTGGCAGGACCACCCGCTGACCGGGGCCGGCCCCAAGGCGTTCCAGCAGCTGCGCGACAGCCACGCCCCGCTGCGGCTCTCCTCCGGCAGCGACGCCGCCGACGCCACCATCGGCTTCCAGCGCGAACCGCTGCTGTCCCCGCACAACATGTACTTCCTGGTGCTCAGCGAACAGGGCCTGCTGGGCGTCCTCGCCTACCTCGCGCTGTTCCTGACCCTGCTGCTCGGCTGCCTGCGCCGCGCCGCCGGCCCCGGACTGGCCGCCCTCGCCCTGCTCTGCTGGGTGCTCTGGGACTTCCTCTACGCCGACATCGGCGGCACCACCACCGTGCTGACCTCCGTGGTGCTCGGCCTCGCCGCCCGCACCGCACTGCCCGGGCCCGCCCACTGCGACTCCACTGGAGCGAACGGCGCATGACGACCGACCAGCCGGTGGCCCCGGTCACCACGACCGTCCCCGTACCGGCCCCGCGCGCCGACGCCGCGGAGGCCGGCCCCCGCGGCGGCTTCCTCGCCAAGGCCTTCGGCGTGACCGCCCTGCTCAGCGCGGCCGGCTCCGGCCTCGGCCTGCTCCGCGACCTGCTGCTGGCTCGCTACTTCGGCGCCAACCAGGGCACCGACGCGTTCCTGGTCGCCTGGACGGTGCCGGAGACCGCCGCGCCGCTGCTGATCGAGGACGCGATGGCCTTCCTGATGGTCCCGGCCTTCAGCCTGGCCCTGGTGCTGCGCGAGGAACGCCGCCAAGGACCGGACCCGGTACGGCAGTTGACCCGTTCCACGCTGCCGGGGCTGCTGCTCGCGCTGTGCGCGCTGTCCGGCACCGTGGCGCTGTTCGCCCCCCAACTGGTCGAGCTGCTCGCCCCCGGCCTGGCCGACCCCCGGCTCGCCGTCACCTGCACCCGGATCACCGCGGTCACCGTGGTCCCGTTCGGCGTGGCCGGCTACCTGGCCTCCGCGCTGCGCGCCCTGCACGCGTTCACCGCTCCCGCCGTCATCTACGTGATGTACAACCTGGGCATCCTGGCGCTGCTGCTCAGCGGCCACCGGCTGCTCGGCGTGCGCTCCGCCGCGCTCGGCGTGGCCCTCGGCAGCATGCTGATGGCCGGCGTGCTGGTGGTGCCGTTCGTCCGCCGGCTGGACGCCCGCCGCCGGCGCTCCCGGCCGCGCGGCGCCGGGCGCGGACTGGTGCTGATCCCGCTGGCGCTGCTGCCGGTGGCCGCGTTCTCGCTGACCCGGCAGTCCCAGGTGTTCATCGAGCGCTACCTCGGCTCGGCGCTGCCGCCCGGCACCATCTCGCACCTCAACTACGCCGCCAAAGTCAGCCAGTTGGCAATGACCTCGGCGATCCTGATCGTCACCGTGACCTTCCCCGTGGTGGCCCGCGCGATGGCCTCCGGCGACCTCACCGCCGCCCGCGACCGGGTCGAGAAGGACCTCGGCCAGGCCGCCGCCCTGGTCCTGCTCGGCACCGCCTTCCTGCTGGCCTGCGCACCCGCCGTGGTGGCGCTGCTGTTCCAGCGCGGCGCGTTCGGTCCCGCCGACACCGAGGCCACCGCCGCCGTCATCCGGGTGTACAGCTTCGGCCTGCCCGCCCAGGCGATGATCGGCGTGATGGTCCGGCCGTACTTCTGCGTCCGCCCGGTGGTGCGGCGCGCCGACGCCCCGCGCGCCGAGGGCGACCGGACCACCTGGCTGGACTGGTACCCGGTCGGCGCGATGACGCTCGGACTGGTCGTCACCTTCACCCTCGGCGTCACCCTCACACCGCAGTTCGGCGCCCCCGGCCTGGCCGCCGGCAACGCCGTCGGGATCACCTTCACCGCGGCGCTGCTGATGCGCGGCCTGATGCTGCGCGGCGTCGCGCTGCGCCTCGGTCGGGTGCTCGGCGGGCAGGCCCGGCTGCTGGCGGCCGCGATCGCCGCCGCCGCGATCGGCTCGCTCGCCATCCGGGCGGCCGCCGCGCCGCTGACCGCCGCCCTGCTCGGCGGCGCCACCGTCCTGCTGGTCTTCGCGGCCCTCGGCGCGCTGTTCGGCGTCCCCGAGGTCCGCGGGCCGGTCCTGGCGATCCTCGCCCGGGCCCGGCGACCGCACGCCCCCGCACCCGCCGAAGGGAAGCCGCATGGCCGTTGAAACCTGTCTTCCGACGCAGGCGCTCGCGCCCCGGCTCGCACCCTGGATCCTGATGTACCACTCGGTCGCCGAGGAGGACGAGGACCCGTACCAACTCACCGTCAGCCCGGAACGTTTCGCCGAACAGATGGACTGGCTGCGCCGCTCCGGCCGGCGCGGCGTCAGCGTCCGCGAACTGCTCGACGCCCAGCAGCGCGGCCGCGAGTCCCGGCTGGTCGGCCTGACCTTCGACGACGGCTACGCCGACTTCGCCCGGCACGCCGTCCCGGTGCTGCGCGAGTACGGCTTCACCGCCACCGCCTACGTGATGCCCGACCTGCTCGGCGCCGCCAACCACTGGGACAGCGAAGGCCCCCGCAAGAAGCTGCTCACCGTCGAACAGGTCACCGAACTCGCCTCGTCCGGCTGGGAGATCGGCTCGCACGGACTCGGCCACCAGGCGCTGTCCGGCCTTGCGCCCGCCGCGCTGGAACGCCAGACCAAGGAGAGCCGGCGCAAGCTGGAAGACCTGGTCGGCGGCCCCGTCACCGGCTTCTGCTACCCGTACGGCTCCGTCGACCTGCCCGCCACCCGGGCCGTCCGGGACGCCGGCTACGACTACGCCTGCGCCATCGCCCACTCCTCGCTGACCGGCCGGCACGCCCTGCCGCGCTGCTACGTCGGCGACCGCGACGGCGCCTGGCGGCTGCGCGCCAAGCACAGCCGGCACCGCTGGCGCGAGGCCGTCACCGGGCTGCGCTGGGCCCCGCCGAAGGCCGCCGCGGGGGAGCGGCGGTGAGAGTCCTGCACGTGGTCACCGGCCTGCACGCGGGTGGCGCGGAACGCCAACTCGCCCTACTGCTGCGGCACTTGCCGGACGACCAGCAGCACGAGGTGGCCACCTTGACCAACCCCGGCACGGTGGCCCGCGAACTGCGCGCCGACGGCTTCACCGTCCACCACCTCGGCATGCGCGGCAACCGCGACCTCGGCGTGCTGCCCCGCCTTGTCCGGCTGATCCGCACCGGCCGCTACGACCTGGTCCACACCCACCTGTACCGGGCCATGCTGTACGGCCGGCTGGCCGCCCGGCTGGCCGGGGTGCGGACGGTGCTCGCCACCGAGCACTCGCTGCAGGCCGGGGTGATCGAGGGCCGGCCCACCACCCCCGGCGTCAGGGCGCTGTACCTGGCCGCCGAACGGCTCGGCGCCACCACCCTGGCGGTCTCCGGCCAGGTCGCCGCCACCCTCGACGCCTGGGGCGTCCCCGCGCACCGCGTCCGGCTGCTGCCGAACGGCGTGGACGCCGCCCGGTACCGCTTCGGGCCCGCCGAACGCACCGCCCACCGCACCCGCCTGCGCGCCGAACTCGGCCTGCCCGCCGACGGGTTCGTGATCGGCGCGGTCGGCCGACTGGTCCCCGGCAAGCGCTTCCACGTCCCGCTGGAGGCGCTCCCCGCGCTCCCGGCGGACACCCGGCTGCTGCTGGTCGGCGAGGGCCCCGAACGGGACGCGCTCACCGCCCGCGCCGACCGGCTCGGCGTCCGCGACCGGCTGGTGCTGACCGGCGAACGCGACGACGTGCCCGAACTGCTCACCGCCATGGACGCCCTGGTCTCCCCGTCCCGCGCGGAGACCTTCGGCCTCGCCGCCCTCGAAGGCCTGGCCGCCGGGCTGCCGCTGCTGCACTCCGCCTGCCCCGCACTCGCCGAACTGCCCGCCGACGCCGCCCCGCACGCCCGCCTGGTGCCCTCCGAACCCGACTGCTACGCACGGGAGTTGACCGCCCTGGCCAGCGCGCCGCCCGGCCCGCTCCCGGTGCCGCCCGCCGTCGCGCACTACGACATCACCCGGATCGCCGCCGAACTGGCCGCCCTCTACCGGGAGTCGGCCGGCGCCCTGCCCGCACCGCGGCAGCCCGCCCGGCGACGCGCCGGCGCCCACTGACCCCCGCCCCCTCGTTCCCTGGAGCCCTCCGATGCCCGATCTCCGCCCCCGCGCCCGCGCGCTGGCCCGCCGCTGGTGGCCGCTGGCCGCCGCCGTCCCGCTCGGCGCGGCGGCCGGCGCCGGCTACGCCCTGGTCTCGCACCCCTCCTACGCCTCCTCCGCGTACGTGGTGGTCGTCCCGCAGGCCCCGGGCGAGAACGCCAACGCCGTCAACTTCGCCCAGGCGTACGGCCGGCTCACCGGCCAGCCGCAGGTGCTGCTCGGCGCCGCCGCCGAGACCCACCACTCGGTGGCCACGCTGTCCGAGCTGGTGCGCGGCACCACCTCCCCGGACGCCCCGGTCATCGAGATCACCGGCACCGGCCCCCGCCCGGAGGACGCCGTGGAGAACGCCGGCGCGGTCGCCCGCTCCCTGATCGCCTTCGGCAACGCCGGCAGCAAGGAGACCGGCGTCAAACTGGTCCAACTCGCCGCCGCCGCCGAACCCGACGCCCCCACCTCGCCGTCCGCCGCCCTGGACACCGCGGTCGGCGGCGCCGCCGGCGTCCTGCTCGGCGCCCTGGCGATGCTCACCCGCCGCAGGGCCGCCGCCGCACCCGACCCCGCCACCGTCCTCCCCGCCCAGGCCGAGGCCTCCCGCTCCGAAGGGGTGTACCGGTGAAGCTCCGCCAGCCGACCGCCGCCGACGCCCGCGTCCCCGCCCAGGCCGCCCGCCCCGCCACCGACCGCTGGAGCGCCGAAGTCCTGCGCGGCGACGACGCCCTGGAGCTGGTCGCCGAGGAGTGGGACGACCTGCACCGCCGCTGCTCCACCGCCACCGCCTTCCAGGCCGCGCCCTGGCTGCGCTCCTGGTGGCAGAGCTACGGCCGGCCCGGCGCCCTGGTCGTGGTGCTGGTCCGCCGCGACGGTCGGCTGGTCGCCGCCGCCGCGCTGCGCCGCCGCGGCCCGTTCGGCGGCCTGACCAACCTCGGCGCGGGCCTGGTCGACTTCACCGACGTGCTGCTCGACGACGAGTGCGCCGACCGGGCCGCCGCCGAACTCGCCGCCGCCCTGCCGCTGCGCCGCCCCTGGCACAGCCTGGATCTGCGCGAGGTGCACCCCGAGGCCGCCGTGCAGCGGGTGTTCGCGCACTGGCGCGGCCGCCGCCACCGGTTCGCCGACTCGCTGTGCCAGTACCTGCCCGCCGTCCCGATGGACGAGCTGCTCAAGCGGCTGCCCGGCAAGACCGCGCAGCGCAGCCGGGTCAAACTCCGCAAGATCGCCCAGGCCGGGGTCCGGGTCCACTCCGCCACCGCCGACGAAGTCCCCGACACCGTCGCCGAGTTGCTGCGCCTGCACCGGCTCCAGTGGCAGGACCGCGGCGTCACCCCCGAACACCGCACCGAGCGCTTCGCGAACCACCTCACCGAGTCCACCACCGGACTGGTGGCCACCCGCCGGGCGGCCATACACCGCTTCGAGCTCGACGGGGAACTGCTCGCGGTCAACCTCGTCCTGCTGTGCGCCCCGTTCGGCGGCCTCTACATGTACGGCGCCCACCCCAAGCTGCGCGAACGCCTGGACATCGCGGGCCTGCTGTTCGGCGCCGCACTGGACGAGGTGCGCGCCGCCGGGATCCCGCAGCTGAGCCTGCTGCGCGGCCAGGAACCGTACAAGCAGCGCTGGCGGCCCGACCAACTCCCCAACCAGCGGCTGGTGTTCGGCCCCGGCCGGCTCGCCCCGTGGGCGGCCGCCCGGGCCCTGCGGGTGCGGGCCAGGATCGCCGCCGTGCGGCTGCTGCGGACCAGGCTGCCGAAACTGAAGGAGAAGCTAGTGCGCGCCAGGCTGCGCTGACGACCCGGCCGCCCCGGCCGAGCCGGACATCAACTGCCGATAGACCGCCGCCGACTTCGGATTGTCCTGACACTGCCAGAAGCCGTGCGGACAGTAGTCGGTGACGGTCTGGTAGGCGGTGTCGTGGGTGCGCATCCACTCCACCATCCGCCGCACGTACTCCGGGTTGTCGCCGTTGCGGAACAGCCCCCACTCCGGGTACGAGACCGGCTTGCCGCGCTTGGCCGCGAACTCCACCTGGTCCTGCAGCCCGTACGGCTCGGTGACGAACTCGTCGAAGGTGGCGCCCGCGGGCATGTCGTAGCTGTCCATCCCGAGGATGTCGACCACGTCGTCGCCCGGGTAGCAGCGCGTCCACGGAATCGCGTCCAGCCCGCGGGTGGGGGTGAAGTCGAAGACGAAGCGCTGCCCGGGCACCGAGCGCATCACACCGACGATCCGCCGCCAGTACGCCTTCCAGCCCGACGGGTCGGGCTTGCAGCGCGAGGTGTAGGTGACGCCGTTCATCTCCCAGCCCAGGGTCAGCACGGTGTCGGCGCCGCCCAGCGCGACCAACTTGCGGGCCAGCCGCAGGAAGTGCTGGTCGAACTCGCCCCGGTTGCCGCGCGTCAGCAGGGCGGCCACCTCGTCGTCCGGCACGTTGCCCTCGTTGGGGACCAGCATCGGCACCCCCAGCACCAGCCGCCGGGTCGGGTCCGCCTGCCGCCACTGCGACCACAGGCCGAGCACCGCGGACTCGCCCTCGACGTCCTGCCAGCCGTTGCCCGCCAAGTAGGTGTGGCCGACCTGCATGTTGGCGTTGTTCAGCCAGGACGCCATCCGCGCGATGTTCGGGATGTACTCGTTCCAGGAGCCGACGAAAGCTCCGAACGGCACCTCGTGCAGCGCCCGTTGCACCACCGGGCGGGGCGCGGCGCCGCGCGGCTGGATGGCCTCCGAGGAGAGCGCCGCATGCCGCTCGGTCTGGCTGAGCGGCGTGCCCGAGGGCACGCTCGCGGTCGTCATCAGCAGCAGAGCGGCGGCAGCCAGGGTCAGACGGCCGAGGCGCATGGGCTCACTCCGAACAGAGATCGGTGACAACTCCGGTCTTTGGAGCCTAACCTGACAGACCATCAGAAATGACGCAGGTCACCCCATCGAGTCATCCGTGCCCCGCCGCCGTGTTCGAACGGTCAGCCGAAGGTGTTGCACTTCGCCGGATCGCCGCTCCGGTAGCCGGTGGTGAACCACTGGGTGCGCTGCGCCGAGGAACCGTGCGTCCAGGTCTCCGGGTTGGTGCCGCCGGTGGCGCGCCGCTGGATCCGGTCGTCGCCGACCGACTCGGCGGCGTCCAGCGCCCGGGCGATGTCGTCGTCGGTCAACTCGGTGATCAGCGGGCGGCCGGTGGAGGCCTGCGGGGTGGTGGTGGCGTGGTGCGTCCACACGCCCGCGTAGCAGTCGGCCTGCAACTCCAGTTTCACCGAGGCGCTGTCCGCGCCCTGCCGGTCGTTGCCGACCTTGTTCATCGTGCCGAGCAGCGTCTGCACGTGGTGCCCGTACTCGTGGGCCACCACGTACGCCTCCGCGAACGGGCCGCCCCGGGCGCCGAGTTGGCGGGTCATGTCGTTGAAGAAGCCGAGATCGAAGTAGGCCTTGTGGTCGCCCGGGCAGTAGAACGGCCCGACCGCCGAACTCGCCGGGCCGCACGCGGTCTGCACCCGGTCGGTGAACAGCACGGTGGGCGCGGACGAGTACTGCTTGCCGCGGCTTTTGAACTCGCCCTGCCAGTAGTTCTGTACGCTGTTCACCACCGCCAGGATCCGGCAGTCCTGCCGCTGGTTGGCGTCCGCGCCGGTCCTGCACGTCGACCCGAGCTGCCCCTGGTCGCCGGCCGGCCTGGCGGCCGGCCTGCCCTGCGGGTCGGAGGAGCCGAACAGGCCCGGGTCCAGCCCGAACACCAGCGCCACCACCAGGCCGAGGATGCCGACCGCGCCCCCGCCGATCGCCAGCCCGCCGCCCGGGATGCCCCGGCGGTCCTGCACCTGCGAATCGTCGAGCTGCGCGTCGTCGTCGAATTGCATCCCTGTCTCACCTCTGTAACAGTCCACCGGCCCTTCGAAGCCGTACCCTAACCGGCCGCCCCGGCCCGGGAGCGCCCGGCAGACGCAGGTCGGACACGGTGGCGTCGGAACCGGCCAAGGCCCTCCGCGGCGGCGTGGCGCGTTCGAATCCAGCTGAATTCCGTCAGGGACGGACGGTACGCTCCGGCCGTGTCCTTCAATCCGCTGCGCAGTCTGTCGCCCCGATCGGTCCTGCCCGCCGCCGCCGCACTGCTGGTCCTCGCGGCCGGCGCGGCGGCGCACGCCAACCGCCCGCAGCCGTTCGGGGACCAGGTCCTGCCCGGCGCCGCGGCCGTCAGCCCGGTCGGCGCGCAGTCGGCCGGCGCCGGCGACCTGGAGCTGAGAGTCGGGCCCGGCGTCGAGGCCTTCTCGCGGAGCACCGGCGAGCACCTGTGGTCCTACCGCCGCGACAACAGCACCGCGCTCCACCTGACCATGACCGGCGAGGACGCGGCCGTGGTCTGGGACGACGGCATCATCACCTCGGTCAACCCGGCCGACCACTCGGTGCGCTGGCACCGCGGCGTCCCCGGCCTGGCCGACTGGCTGCGCGCCGACGGCGAGGCCGGCGAGGCCGACCGCACCGACGAGCAGCGCCAACAGCTCGCCGTGCAGCGCGCCGCGACCGTCCTGCACCCGTCCGCCGACCCGAAGGCCGACGCCTTCGTGACCGTCGTCACCCCCGGCCTGCTGATGGGCTTCCGCGACCGCGACGGCGACCTGCGCTTCAACTCCCGCCCCCCGGCGGGCTGCACCTTCGACCCGGCGCGCACCGCCCAGAGCGACGACGCGGTGCTCATTCCCCGCGTCTGCCCGCCCACCAACAACGCCGGCGCCCGCCAACTGCCCGGCGGCGTCATGGTCTTCTCCCTCACCGCCCCCGGCAACTTCCTCAACACCGGCCCCGACGTGACGATGCGCGCCCTCGACGGCCACCGCATCGCCATCGACGACGGCCCGGTGATCGGCACCTGGGTCTACGACACCACCCGCGGCGCGCGGGAGAGCAACTGCGGAACGGCGGTGCCGTTCGCGGCGGTGGCCCCGCACTGCGAGAAGTGAGACGGAGGTACCCCCAGGCGCCCCCGGCCGTGCTCCCCCACCCCTGAAAAACGGTTCGCGCGCTCCCGTAGACTGAAGCGAATGGCTGAGTGCCATACCCACGTCTAGGAGTGACCCCAGCCATGATTTCCGCGAACGCCCTGGAGCTTCGTGCCGGTGCCCGCATCCTGATCGAGTCGGCCAGCTTCCGGATCGCCCCGGGCGACCGGATCGGGCTGGTGGGGCGCAACGGCGCGGGCAAGACCACGCTGACCAAGGTGCTCGCCGGCGAGGGGCTGCCGGCCGGTGGCACCGTCACCAGCTCCGGCGAGGTCGGCTACCTGCCGCAGGACCCGCGGACCGGCGACCTGGACGTGCTCGCCCGGGACCGCATCCTGTCCGCCCGCGGCCTCGACACCGTGCTCAAGAAGATGCGCGAGAACGAGGAGCGGATGGCCAACGGCAAGGGCGCCACCCGCGACAACGCGATGAAGAAGTACTCCCGGCTGGAGACCGAGTTCCTCACCAAGGGCGGCTACGCCGCCGAGGCCGAGGCCGCCACCATCGCCGCCGCGCTCGGCCTGCCCGACCGCATCCTCGGCCAGCCGCTGCACACCCTCTCGGGTGGTCAGCGCCGCCGCGTCGAGCTGGCCCGGATCCTGTTCTCGGACGCCGACATCCTGCTGCTCGACGAGCCCACCAACCACCTCGACGCGGACTCGATCGCCTGGCTGCGGGACTTCCTGAAGACCTACAAGGGCGGCTTCATCGTCATCTCGCACGACGTCGACCTGGTCGAGACGGTCGTCAACAAGGTCTTCTACCTGGACGCGAACCGCTCCGCCATCGACATCTACAACATGGGCTGGAAGCAGTACCAGCAGCAGCGCGAGGACGACGAGAAGCGCCGCAAGCGCGAGCGCGCCAACGCGGAGAAGAAGGCCGCCACCCTCAACGCGCAGGCCGACAAGATGCGCGCCAAGGCCACCAAGACGGTCGCCGCGCAGAACATGGCCCGCCGCGCCGAGAAGCTGCTGTCCGGCCTGGAGCAGGTCCGCCAGTCCGACAAGGTCGCCAAGCTGCGCTTCCCCGACCCGGCCCCGTGCGGCAAGACCCCGCTGACCGCCTCCGGGCTGTCCAAGTCGTACGGTTCGCTGGAGATCTTCACCGACGTCGACCTGGCCATCGACCGCGGCTCCCGGGTCGTCGTGCTCGGCCTCAACGGCGCCGGCAAGACCACCCTGCTGCGGATGCTGGCCGGCGTGGAGAAGCCCGACACCGGCGAGGTCGTCCCGGGCCACGGCCTGAAGATCGGCTACTACGCCCAGGAGCACGAGACGCTCGACCCCGAGCGCAGCGTGCTGGAGAACATGCGCACCGCCGCGCCCGACACCGACCTGGTGCAGATCCGCAAGATCCTCGGCTCCTTCCTGTTCTCCGGCGACGACGTCGACAAGCCGGCCGGCGTGCTCTCCGGCGGCGAGAAGACCCGTCTCGCGCTCGCCACCCTGGTGGTCTCCAGCGCCAACGTGCTGCTGCTCGACGAGCCCACCAACAACCTGGACCCGGCCAGCCGCGAGGAGATCCTCGGCGCGCTGCACTCGTTCAGCGGCGCGGTCGTCCTGGTCACCCACGACGAGGGCGCGGTGGAGGCGCTCCAGCCCGAGCGGATCATCCTGCTCCCCGACGGCGTCGAGGACCTGTGGAGCCCCGCTTACCACGACCTGGTGTCGCTCGCCTGAATCCCGCGTAGACGCCGGGTCGGCCACCGGTACGAGAAGAACTGGTCGTCCGTCGAATTCGGGAACACCCGGGGCCGTGCGTCCGTTGGCTCTGTACCCCCGCACCGCCGCCGCCCGGTCCGGCTCCGCCCGGCCGGGCTGAGCAGCGGATTCGCTCGCCGGCACGAATCGCGGAGGGGCGCGCACACCCTCCGTGAGCGCCCTGGTGCGCTGCGAACACCACCGGCCGAGCCCGCTTTCGCGTGACGGACCTTGTCGAATGGGTGGCCAGGAGCCTTGCAATGGGTGATCATGGGAATCTGACTGATCACCTCTACGAGGAGGCACGGGTGGCCGAGACTCTGAAAAAGGGCAGCCGGGTGACAGGCGCCGCGCGTGAAAAGCTCGCGGCCGATCTCAAGAAGAAGTACGACTCCGGCGCGAGCATTCGCGCCCTCGCGGAGGAGACGGGCCGCTCCTACGGGTTCGTCCACCGGATGCTCAGCGAGTCCGGAGTCAACCTCCGCGGTCGCGGCGGCGCCACCCGCGGCAAGGGCAAAACGGCTGCGGCCGCCGGTTCCTGACGGCCCATCAGCTCCGGCGGACGGCGCTCGAGCAGCCCGCCGCCCTTGTTGCACCAGTACGCTGCTCGCCAATGCACGACGTTCCACACGGATCGGCGGCCGGGTTCTCCCGAGCCGCCGACCGCCGTTTCCGGGCCGGTGCGCCCGGCAATTCGCGGGTATTGCGCCGGCATTCCTGTACGTGGATCCGGCGCTTTGTTACTCTCCAGTAGCCCGTCGGGGTCGACGGGCGTACCCGCCCTGTCGCTGGAGGTAGCACCGCCATGACCACCCACATCCCCGACGCCGACCGCACCGCGTGGGAACAGGCCGGCGTCCGCCTCGACCTGGCCGGCGAACTCGCCACCGTCACGCTCTGCGACCCCAAGCGGCGCAACGCCCAGACCCCCGCGATGTGGCGCGCCCTCGCCGCGATCGGCCGCGCCCTCCCCGGCACCGTCCGGGTGGTCCTCCTCCAGGCCGAGGGCTCCTCCTTCTCCGCCGGCCTCGACCGCGCGATGTTCACCCCCGAAGGCATCCCCGGCGAGACCGGCTTCCTCCAGCTGGCCGCCTCCGCCGACGCCGAACTGGACGCCACCATCGCCTTCTACCAGGAGGCCTTCACCTGGTGGCGCCGCACCGACCTGATCTCCGTCGCCGCCGTCCAGGGCCACGCGGTCGGCGCCGGCTTCCAGCTCGCCCTCGCCTGCGACCTGCGGGTCGTCGCCGAGGACGTGCAGTTCGCCATGAAGGAGACCTCCCTCGGCCTGGTCCCCGACCTCACCGGCACCAAGCCCCTCACCGACCTGGTCGGCTACGCCCGCGCCCTCGAAATCTGCGCCACCGGCCGCCGCGTCGGCGCGGAGGAGGCCGTCGCCACCGGCCTCGCGAACGTCGCTGTCCCCGCCGCCGAGCTGGCGGCGACCGCGACCGACCTCGCCGCCGCGCTGCTGGCCGCCCCGCGCAACGCCGTCATCGAGACCAAGGCCCTCCTCCAGGGCGCGGGCGACCGCACGTACGACCAGCAGCGAGCCGCGGAGCGCGAGGCCCAGGCCCGCCGCCTCCGCGACCTGGCGGGGGCCTAGCGGGAATCTGGGGGCGCGGGGAACTGCGCGAGGCGGAGGGTACCCATCCGCAAGATCGCGACGCAGGACAATGACCTGCACTTGATCGCGACCTTGCGG